>BEIM01000045.1 GCA_002898995.1 bacterium HR36 | reverse complement strand
CACGGGACGCAGACGCACGCGCATCGAGGCACTGGAATACGGCTTGGGCACAATGCCACCTAAACTCCCATCGGGCGACACGGCCCCCTCAATGACGTCAAGTTCGAAATAGTCCTGGCTTTGTACTTTCCACGTGCCATCGCGAGCTAACACAGTTACTTGGTTGTCTTCGTAGCGGGAGAAGGCATAAGGAATTTCATTAAGGATGATGACCCGGCCTTGGGGATCGACCCCGCCCCCCATCGGACAATGCGGTTCGTAATAGCACGGTTCGCCAGGGCCCCAGCGACGGTCACCGATGAGCTTGCTTTTGGGAGCGTAACCGACCAAAGGAATGAATTGCCCCTGCGGAGTAACTTTCCAGGCTGGCGGCCAGGTGCGCCCCATCCCGTAGATTTCACGAGTCTTTGCAAAATAACGCAGGCGTACCCCCTCTCCTAGCCCCAAACCGACCCCTTTCGGTACCGTTTCACCTGGCCAGCGCTGCTTATACACTGCCGCGAGGTCGCTTGCCACTTTATCCGCAGTGATTAACCAGGTAACTTTACCATTCGAGTCGGCGCGAACAAGACCACCGTTTAGGGTAAAATACATGTTTCCCTGCTCATCTATAGTCACCCCTTTACCGAGGGCAGCTAGTTCGGACAAGGAACCTTGCTGTCCAGGTGCCAAAGTCTTGCCGCCCTTGCCAGCTACGGTTTCTACGTACCAGGAGCCATCGTTTTTTCGAGCAATTCGCCGCAGCCGGCCGTTGTCTATTACGTATAAACTGTAGCCGGTGGCCACCATGCCGCTGTGTCCGCCGCCATAGGAGCCTTCGTAGAGGAAGCGTGCAAACGGCCCCGGCCCATCTTCCAAGCCTAAATCATCGCAACCGGCGATAGGCCAGACCTCGCCATTTTCCAGCAGCCAAAACCGCCGCCGCTGGTCGGAGAAGTATAGGCGCTCACCAGGCTTGCCGGTATAAGTACGGCCAGCCTGGTCGGCTGGCACCGTGACAAGAGGCAGTCCGCCCCCCACCGCCCAGCGTGCCGGTCCACCGACCGGCTTTCCGGTATTTCCTAAGGCAAAAGCGAGATGTTCGACACACCAGCCTGGCGGTGCGGCGACCCGGATCGGCGGTGGAGGTAGGAAGTCCTCTGCCTGCAGCGGTATGACCAGACAAGTCGCTGCAACTAAGATTCCGCTCAGTGCCGACCAGCCCCATTTGAGATTGTGCGACATTATCTACTCCCGTTTTACTCGGCCTGATAAGCCGAATGTCCTGCCGACCATTATAAGACTGTCGAGGGGACCTGAGCCTGTGGGTGGATATAGACAATCTTTTTGTATATTTGTAAATCATTGCCGTTTTCACGCGAGTTTGGGCTTGTTATGGAGACGGGCGAATGATCCTTGCAACGACTTTCATATCATCAACGCCGCGACGCTCCGAATAGACCACCAGGAAAGTACCATCGGGACCGGCGGCCACAGCGGGCAGGAGTTGGTCACGTCGTTCGTAAGCGGCAACGACAAATCCCGCCTCGGTATCATCTAAGGGCCTACCATCGCTTGCGAGACGCCAACCCCGTATCTCCATGCGAACGCGGCGGGAGGCAGGTTGCAAACGCGGCCATTCCGTAACTAGCAGGAGTTCCTTGTCGCTGGCCGCTAGGCTTGTTCGGACGGGGTAGCGCAAATCCGCTACTTTCTGCGCCGCGGACTTCGCCAGGTGCGCTACGTATTCCGGTTTGGTACCATCCCCCGCCATTTTCCAGAGGTGCAGTCCATGACCGGCGAGCACAGTGAACGCGAAGTCAGCATTCCTGGCGAGCACGGCACTCCGTAGCGCTTCGCTACTGGGTAGCTGAATCGGGTGTTTGTTGGATGTGCGCGATGGCTCGGGAGCTGGTCCCAATGCTCGTCCAGTCGCCACGTCAACAGGCCGGCGCGCCAGATAATCATTGCCCGAACCGAAGGACGCAATGAAAAACGCTGTTAGCACCTGCTCTTTGTAACAGGCAACAGCGGGCCCGAAAGCGTGGCTTTCTTGCTCGACGCGCGCAATCTCAATGGGTACGCCAACCAATGGTTCGCCCTCCGGCTGGAGACGGACACCGCGGACAGCATAGGCCGTGCCTTTGGTGTTCGGCTCGCCCTCGCCTACCAGTTCTTGCCACACCACCAGGTAATAGCCGGCGGCGAAGCCGACATCGGGTCGGCACTGATTCCGCGGGCCTCCCGCTATGCGAAAACCGTTCTCTTCCCGTACCTTGCCGTCGGCGCTGATTACGGCCCCATAAACGTCCCAATCTCTATCGTTGCGCATGTCTTCCCAGACCACTAGCCAATTGCGACCATCGGAAGCCACGCGCGGCATGTCTCTTAGTCCTGGGGCTTTCTTAGTCAGGCGGATGCCTGCCGGATCCAAGGGCTTACCCTCGGCGGAAATGCGAGCACACCAAATGTCCGTGCTGTCCTCGTTCAGATAGCCCTCGCGCCAGGCTACCAGCCAGCACTTAGCCTGCGACGACCAGGCAGCACTGGCCCAGACTTGCGAACGCGTGCCTTCGCACTTCGGTGCTACTTCAACCGGTTCCCCCACGGACTGGCTGAATGCCAGGGAAACCCATAGGAGGCAGGTCATCATAGGGATAGCCAACCGGAGCATGCTCATGGCCCTCTGCTAAGGCATGTGACTGGTTGGGCTTGAAGGTGAGGGTGGGGATCGATTCCATTCACTTGCTGTTGGTGTCTTTGAGCAACCGCCTCGCGGTGGGCTTGTGCCAATCTACCGGCCCAAAGCGGATAATCGTAGTGGCATAATCCGACTTGGAACCATAAGTGCGGTACACATAAGGGCTATCGCGATACATCGCCCAACCGTTAGTCCCAAATCCCGCATAGAGGTGAGGCCGCTTCAGCGCATCCCCGCGCGTGGCAAACTCCCGCCATTCGCCATCGGAACACAGTGTCGAGATCCGACCATCTTTGAGCCGGCGCAGCCAGCGATCATCCACAGCACCAGCCAGAATAATATTGGGCGGCTGGTAACCATTCATTTGCGGACCGCCGAACCAATAGCTCTGCAGTGCCGGGCCATCAAATGCCGCTTCACTGGGATTGAAAATGACAAGTTCTACTTGATTACGGTCCGGCGAAACACGCCAGACCATTCCTTTCGGATACGAGCCGCGATACCAGTTCAGATAGGCAGTGCCGTCGTCCGCGATCACGACTTCGTCCGGTGGCGGCAGAGGTTTACCGGTTTTCCAATGCGTGGTTTTGGCGGCATAGCTGGCGGCAGCGAGAACACAAGTCAGCGTACCCGATTCCTCATCGTAGCGGTAAACCGAACCCGCATCGTACAGGTACACCTCCCTGCTGCCACCAACGTCGGCCGTGAACCGGACGGTCGAGCTGATCGCTACTTGGAGAGCCGGGATGGAAGCGCCTTCTTTACTAGGCAGCGGTTGGGTACCACCGCCGACCACACGGCGAAACCACCAGCGATTTGCCTGGGACTGATTACGCCAGACTTTATACATTTTTCCAGTGTTGCCGGAACGCTGCCCACCCAGCAGATAAATGGCACCTTTTTGCTCCCCGTCCCAGGGACTGCCCCGGACAGCTATCGTGCGCACCATGCCACGAAACGTTTGTGCAGGACCATCTAAAGCAGGCAATCAGCTGGCTGGACTTTCATCTAACTCTAGGTCGCCAGGATAGAGGTTGTCGCCGATGATAGTAACCATCATCCTGTCCACGCGAGCGCAGCGAATAGAAGTTCCAAGCCAGTCCTGGATATAGAGGTTGCTTTGCGCGTCGCAGACACCCTGGCGATGAACACTGGACATCGCCTGCTGGCGGGGACCGTCTAGATAGCCCGAAGCGCCAGCCAGGGCAAAATGTGTAACAGTAAAGCGTGGCTTCTCTTGCGAAAACATCGGCGGACACAACAGCATCAGGAAAGCCAACACGCCCACGGGTCGGCTTACCCCATGCAAGGCCAAAGATACCATGTGCTCGCAGCGCGTTACTGGTCCTCCCGTTTCTTATCAGGGCAACCCGGCAAGTTAGCACGAGCAGTACAGTCTAACTGAATGGCAGCGGCATCTGGGTTGCTCGCGCGCCCCTGAAATCAAAGAGTCCACCCCTTGCGATAATCACGACGGACGAATTGGCTGGCTTCGGAACAATTCTTGGCCCGCATAGTTGCCACCTCCCACTCGATTGGTTTGCCAACCCGGTACGCCACATTACCTAGAAGAACTATTTCGGTGAGGCGGGCGGCATAGGCGAAATTGCTCCCGGTGGTCTGTCCCGTCTTGCAGGCCTGGAGCCATTCTGCGTGATGACTGGTAGCCGGCGCAGAGATCGTGCCTTTGATTTTCTGCAAATCTGCTTGCAAATCCTCGGGGAAAACGGATGGGTGGCCGCCGTGCGGCACAAGTAGCTTCCCTTTTTCTCCCACAAATAGCGAGCCGTTGCTAGGCAGTTTCATGTCGCCAGCCACATCTTTCGGAGGGAGCTTACCGCCGTGGTACCAAATGACGGTCACCGTTGGAAGTTTTCCGCGTGGTGGGAATGTATATCGTACTATCGCCCAGGCTGGAGTGCTTTCGGGATGAACGGGTGGGCCTTCAGCAGTCACGGTGATCGTGGTTGCCTTATCCAATTCCAGAGCCCAAACAGCCGGGTCACATATGTGACAGCCCATGTCGCCCAGGGAGCCGGTGCCGAAATCCCACCAGCCGCGCCAGCGGAACGGATGGTAAACGGGATGATAGGGCCGTGCCGGCGCTGGACCCAGCCAAATGTCCCACTTCAAATGCGCTGGTACTGGAGGTGTCTCCTTAGGGCGGTTACCCCCGGAAAAATTGCGATCGGACCAGGCGTGTACCTCCCGGATGGTGCCAAGAAGTCCTGAGCGCACTATTTCGACAGGGCGACGATACCCCCAGTGATGCTGGTTACCCATTTGTGTCGCCACTTTCGTTTTGGCGGCCACCTCAGCCATCCGCCGTGCCTCGTAGATCGAGTGGCAGAGTGGTTTTTCACAATACACGTGTTTGCCCAGGTTCATGGCCAACACGCTAGCTGGTGCGTGTGTATGGTCTGGGGTACTGACGACGACTGCGTCAATTGCCGAATGCATCTCATCGAACATCTGGCGAAAGTCACAGTACCGCCGGGCCTTGGGAAAGTCCTTGGCTGCGGCGGCCAGGCGTTCCTCATCCACGTCGCATAGCGCGACGATGTTCTGACTACTAACTGCCTTAAGATTGGCCGCACCTCGTCCGCCACACCCGATTACGGCGATATTGAGCTTGTCACTGGGTGCTTGAGCATGGCTGGATTGTACCGCTCCGCTTGCCCAGAAACCGACCGGCCCAAGAAGACCCGCTCCAAGAAAGACTCGCCGACTAATCCTGACACTGCCCATTTTTGCCTCCTTTCGCTCCAGTTGCTAATTGACGGGGCGACTGTCCCGAGACTCATTCCTATTCTTGCACTTCCCAAGGTTCGCCTTGGCGACCCTGGAAGGTTCCGGCGAACGCCTTTTTCAGCCCTCTCGTTGCGGCGTTTGTTCCCCGAAATATTCCTACAGTTTGCTCAGAAGCCGATTCCTTTGCTAAGGATTATAACCCGATTAACCAGACGCTGTTCCGTTAGGCCGGTAAAGGCAGGCTTTTTGTATTTTTGTAAATGATGGTTCTAAACCGCTTACTTGCTTGTCGAGTCGGAACCTCCTTACTTGCCGGGTCTGGGTGGTCGGCGAAACCAACTCGGTGTGCCAAACCACTCGTGCATTTCTCGCTCCGCAGCAGCGATTATCTCAGGTGGTTCGGGGCGAGTGCCTAGGTCACCTGTCTCGGCCATCCAGACCTCTAAGGCGGTACGTAATCGTTGCAAGGCTTGCTGATGCTCCGGACTGTTGGAATCAATCAGGTTGTGAATTTCGTGGGGGTCAGTCTGAGTGTCGTAAAGTTCTTCATCGGGTAGGCGAGGCGACATAAGGGCTTTAGCAGGGCCTGTCAGCTTACCCTGTGCATCTAACTCACGCATCACCTGCATGATTGGAAAACATTTTTCCTTGTAACGATTGAGGGCGGTGAAAGACTGTGTAGGCATGAAGTTGCGAATATAGTGGTAGCGGCCATCATGAACCGAACGGATACGGTTGACGGTTTCATCAATGCGGTCGCGCGCACTGAAGGCAAACTGTCGCGGCGGGTCGGCATTAGACCCTATGAAAATGCGACTCTGCATCAGTGGCGGTCTTTCCAGTCCGGCGATGGCCAAAGTCGTCGCGGTCAGGTCCAGCAAACTAATCACCTGATCGCACACCGTCCCCGGCTTATATTGCGGAGGTGGTGGAAAATTCTTAGCCCAGCGAATGATGAGCGGCACACGAATACCACAGTCATAACACCAGTGAATGCCGCGCGGCTCTAATCGGCCATTGTCGGCGAAGAAGATGATGACTGTATCATCTTCTAAGCCGTCGCGGCGGAGCTGTTCGAGTATCCAGCCAACCCGCTGATCCAGACCAGAAACCGCATTCAGATAGCGTGCCCATTCTTCGCGGACCACGGGATGATCGGGATAATAAGGAGGCGGCTTAACTCGATCCGGGCTAGCTATCCGCGGATGCTCTCGTTCCCCTACCCATTCCACTCGTGCCTTGAGTCGCGTTTTCCGATCGTAGATGTCGTACTCCACCTCCGGGGTGTTGACATGCGCAAAGAAAGGCTGATGCAGGCGGAGTTGCGACCAGTCATTCGACTGAAAAATCGGCCCTTCGTTAACGAAATTGAGATCTAATTTTCCCGTGCCGACTACGCGATCTCCGATTCGGACTATGTTGGCAGTAAAATAGCCGGCCTCCTGCAACCGGTGCGTCAGCGGGCGAACACCAGGAGGTAGCCGAAAATTATCATCGCGGTGGCAACGCATGTGATGCGTATCCGTGCTCGTCTGATACATCCCGGTCATAAAGGCCGAGCGGCTCGGTGCGCAGACCGGCGAGGTAGCGAAAACGCGCGTGTAACGCATCCCCTCGGAAGCGAGACGATCTAGGTTTGGTGTCCGCACCAGTTTTTCGCCGTAACAGCCCAGATCGAGACTGATGTTTTCTGCGGTGATCCAAAGAATGTTCGGGCGACGCTTCGCAGCGCTGAGATTCCCCGTCCACGTCCCGCCGGCTACACTGACACAGCAAATCAAGGTTAGCACCAGCGATTGTATAAGCATCCGCCTTCCTCCTTATTAGCAATCTTCCGAGTCCCCACACCGGCCCTATTATGTCGCGGCGAAATAGCGATTGTCCAGTTGCGCATTGTGCTTGATATGGTTACGTCCAATGAATTAGTATATGGACCGCGACCTGAGTATTGTCCAGTACCGAAAATGCGCGTGAAAATTCAACCATGTATCGGGAACAAGCAATTAACCACTGAAGCCGACTGGATGGGCCGAAATGTACCGCGTGGCGCAGAAAAGTACGAAGTATTCGCGGCGACTCGTACTCAATTATGCATGATAAGCAACGCTCTTTCCACAGCTGTATCGGTCAGTTTACTTGCTGCTAGCAAAGCCAATTTGTCTCACCGTTTTGGTTTCATCATCATGCGCTAATGCGAAATTGCCATAGCAGCTTTTCGCGCCGAGTAATAAATCGTTGTCCCGGCTATAGCTCTCGGCTCCGTAGTGTCAAAGGACCTAGTACTGCGTGTTCGCTGCTGCAAAGGCTTGCACACGCCGGCGCCTCTTAATTACGGCATTTTTTCAATAACCTTTCCGCTTAGTAGAGACATCAGCGAAATCTGGCGATCGGATGTCACAACCATTATAGTGCGATGGTCTGGAGATACGGCGCATCCGTAGTTCGGCAGCGCCTTAGTCCAGCATATCTTGAGCTTGTCTAAATCATAGAGCGTAATATCGCTCTCATTCCAGGCCATTAGAAGTTTTCTGCCGTCCACCGTCAGAACCTTTAGCGCTGCTAATTCTCCTAAGTCGCCAATTTGCGTACTCCCACTGATAGTCCCACGTTTATAGTCGCAAAAGTATATGTTTCCCTGGTAGGTAAGCGCCAACAGCGAGTTCGGGGCAGGGCCAAACGTCAATGCGACAACGACATCATCCTCGCAGTTGATTTGTTGCGCGAACTGCTTTTGGGCTAGGTCAATAACGTCAATTAGCTCCCCATCAGAAACAGCCAGCCATCGGTCATCAGCAGAAAAGCTAGCGACGGGGTAAGGATCGGTAGTCATGCTGGTACCGTGCTTGTGGATAATCGATTTACTTTTTGTGTCAATTATTACGCATGCTACGCCTGGGAACTCTGGTATTTTACATATGACAGCCACATACCCTCCCTTATGCGAAGCGACAACCCGATAGATTCGATCGGCCTGCCAAACGTGTTCGGGCCGAGCGGGATTCCCCTTGACGTCCAGGAACCACAGCTTCCCTTCGAGGTCAAAGTAAGCTAACCTCTCAGCGTCGAGCCATGTGAACCCATAACGCTGATACTCCTCAGACAATTCCTGGCCATCCCCGTTTTTAATGTCGCCCTCAGTCAGTTTGCGACGCTGAACGAGCAATTGATAAACCGGCTGCCACTTTTGAACATCAACAATCAAGAGGCGACGTTCCAATATGTTGTCGCGAACGACCCCCGCCTTGAATGCGACAAACTGTCCATCGGGAGAAAACATCGGGCTGCTTAGGTTTATGTTACGCGACCAGTGTGCCGTCTCGTGGAGGTTACCTTTACAGAGCCAATAAATAATCAATTGCAGCAAACCTATCCATATTATGGAGCTGCGGTGAATCATCTTGGTACTCCTTTCGGTGTAGATAGCACGCTAGCTCGTTAGCTCCTGATAAGTTGTTCATTCCGCGACGAGGACCCTTCTTGTTATCCTCCCAGCTTCCCTAGCGGGCAATGCCAATAGAGCCCACCGCAAGACGGCGGGTACCATCGGGCTGGGAATACCATACCCAGATACGCACGTGCGGCCGCGGTAGCCCGGTATCGGGATCGCGTGCCAAGACAGGACCTATATTCCCCTGCAAAGTGACGGTGCCTGTCAAAGGCCCATTCGGTTGCCAATTAATGTTTGGCCCTCCCACTATTTCGACCCTGTCTATGCGGCTACCGGCGGGCACCTTCGCCAAGGTCACTGTAAACGTGTCCCCTGCGTTGCCCTGGATGGCAGCTGGGTTTACACTAACTTCTCCGCGTAGCGGTCGGTTCTGAGCACGCTGCCCTGGCGCAATTTGCATGGCCAAAAGATTAGCCACCTCGAGCGGTGCCGGGCTGGCTTGGCGTTGGCCCTCGGGCGGTTGTTGCAGCATTTGTGCGCGGGCGGATGGATAGTGACTCATGGGCCTACTTAGTTTGGAATCGGCAGTGGCAATACGTGCAATTGTCACGCACGATAGGATATACTAGCTCATGGGCATCATTCTGCACAGCCTCTATTCTTGCAGTTCCTGCGCCATAATGATCAGTGTGCAACATCTCTCCCTAGTTTCGTCCAGCCAGACACCCACTCGCACCACCTCCCCTTTCCTCAGAAAATACACGTGCCGCTTTACAGGGAGCCGATAAGTTATGGGCTTGCCAGCATCACTTGGATTTATCCCGAACAATCTAAACAACATGTTCCGAAGGTCGCGTAGGTACCAGGCTATCCGGCCATCCAGGATCTCCTGGGACTCCTCTATCTCTATTTCCCAAAGCGATAGTTCAGGAACCCAACGTTGCGTCACCCACATACTAATCGAAACACTCACAGGCTTCCGAGTACTCACATACCACAGTCGCACGCGCGTTCCCTTTGGATGGTTAAGTGTTGCCAACACTAGTCGCTGTGGTTCTGATGGCCGCTCATGGATCGCGATTAATTGAAGCTCGCAGTCAGGAGCCTGTTGCGGTAAGACAGGTGGCCCTCCCTGCTTCTCTTTCCTCTCAGCATGATGGTCTAACGAGCATGTACATTCTGCTAGTAGCAGCACTGACCACAGGAAAAATTTTATAAGACAGTTCACACCATAGCTAAGCCCCATTTCTTTGACCTCCTTTCACTGATTGTTCACCTGAGCAAGGTAGGTTAAATAATGGTCAGCGTTCTGTGGGAACGTAAGCAGGCGTCCACCGCCCGCTTGTATTTCGCCTGTCAGTCGGCCCTGGATGCCGGGAGCATCCAGCACTTGCTTACCGCCAATCCAAACCGAATAACCAACATTGCCTAAAAGCTCAGAGAGCCGTAGCTCTATTCTTCCCGAATAGAGAACCCTGGTGTCCTTTCCATACGAGATTGTAAAGCCATCTGCAAGTTTGATCACGTCGAATGCAATTTTGACGTTCTGTTTTAGAATTTCCACTACTTCAAACTCCACGCTAACAGTTGCTACCTTTATTCCGTTGTCGTTCAACGCGTTTTTTCCGTCCTTTATTCGCCAGTTCTTTAGGGCAAGGACGAACCGCCTGGAAAACGTCGCGCTCGCGCTCAACTTCGCCCCTACCGCCAGATTGGCGATCTGTTGCAAGCTTATGTTCAGAATGCCTAGCAAATCTTTCTGCTCCAGCACCAGCTGCACGCTTATCTTGTGGAACAAGCCTGGATTGTGCCCTTATGGGAAACGGAGCGCTTTGCCGTCGTCTGGAAGAATTTAGGCGCCCCCTATTTCCACCCTTGCTGGCTGATCCATCACGTCGAAACCTGGTCCTGGAACTAGCCCCATCCCACTGATGTCCAGCATATACATCACTTCGGCACCCACCGTACTATTCCTGGTTTATTAAGGCTTGTTGCTGTCACGCCGCACTACAACGACCACCACGCACACAGTCCTGCCAATGGCTTAGCCTCCAACTCCCGCGCTTACCCCGCTCCCGCTTACGCCAATCCCGACACATTCCTTCTCGCCTCCGTAAGCAACCCTGCAATCACATTAGTGACTCCGCGGACGGTTTATCCTGCGACACCACTTGGCCGCCTTGCATCAATCAATTAGCTACCTCAGGTGCGACTGTCCGAACGGCTCTATACTAATCGCACGCCCTCCCAATACACCTCGCCCACCCTCTACGGCCTTCGCTATTAACGCGCCAGCCCTCCATCAAATCAAAAGCGTATCTGGAGCGCACCTGCTTCCAGCCATGTCAGCTCTCGAGATATAAGGTATCCAGTGTTAGTCGGCCATTTTCTATAGTAAAGGCTTGATGGCCAATGAATGTCTTTTCGCATACCTTCGGCAGCTCCCTCATGAGTTTGTCCCAATTTAGGGGCCTGCCTCCAGCTTGCAGGCGCCAGATCGCCACCCTGGACATGACCCGCAAACCCCGATACTCATACACGGTTACGTTGAGCCGATACATAATTTTTCCGACCACCCTTGTGCCTATGGACGTGTTGTGTGTCTCCGGGTCATATATGCTAAGTTCTAGCACATCAACATCCAGGTCGCGCCGTAAAATCACAGAGCCGCGGCCTAGATGCAGCTCCTTGGCCGGGACAGCTTCCCCTCCTCGAGGTACACCAACCGTTTCTCCTATCACGTTGCTAACGTAGGGACGCCCTTTAGTGCTGAAGTACATGACTCTTAGTCCGCCAAAAGCCTCCGCGCGGAGTTCCTCACAAGCGAGCATACAGGCAGCCCGCAATGGCAGGTGGGTAATCTTCTCGGCACGTGCTTGTGTTTCTGCAAGGAAGGCTGGCGATAGTTTGTGAATGTCCTCCGGCAGTGTTCTCCGGACCTGACCTGGGGCCGGAGACACTGTCGCCAGAATACCGAAATGCGATGCTAATGCCACGCTTAGTACCAGCAATAACGGCGTAGTGCAGTTCATAAACGTCTTCCCTCCTGTCAATAGTTTCAGTAGCATATGTTAGTCCCCATAGTTGACCTGTCCAAGTTTCAGTTCCCTTCCTACAATCTCAAAGCCTTGCGTAGCTTCTGCGGGCGCAACAGATAGGCCCTCAATAGTTACCCTGTAGCGCAATGTACCAGTAGCCAGCGGGTTAGTACCGTCATGATCGATTTTTAGCCCCTCGATTTTCACTTCCAATGTAGCCTTAAACCTCGACGGTAACAGCCCTCTGCCGAACCAGCGCCCTGGAAGCTCAAAATTAATGCCCGGCAGTCCAACCGTCGAAGCGACCACATTGGTGATTATTAGCTTGCCGTTTTCGTCTCTCCGATAAAACGCCCGAATTTCGGCACGCCCCCGGCTTGCGATCAAAGACAGGGCCGCCGTACGCACCCAATTGCCCGGTCTTTCGACCTGGCGACGACGCCATTCACGCCACGTCTGCCGATCGCCATGGAGTAGCTTTCTCAACAGACTCAGGTCAATGGCCGCCCTTTGTGCAAAGACCTTCTGCCAGTCATCTAAAAGCTTCTTACTATCCGGGTCCCATAACTTTTCATCGGGCTTCTGATCGCGGCGGGGCTTTGCCGAAAGCTGCATCACCAAGAGATTAGCTACCTCCAGCGGTGGCGGGCCAGCTTGGCGTGGGCCCTCGGGTGGCTGTTGTAACATCTGCGCGCGGGCGGATTGATAAGATCGCCGGGCTTCGGATTCCATTTCCGTCCAATCACGCAGGGCGTTGTTCCAGGCCGTAATAAAGGCCCCTTCTAAGATTTGACGCGTGTGTTCCAATTGGGAATTTAGTTCGTCGAGACGTTCTAAGTATCTGTTCCATGCCTGTGACCCAGCGCTAGTATAGGCGGTCTCTGCAGCGGTCATCGCGGCCTGCCATGCATCATACGCCGCCCGCTCCGCCGCTGCCCACGCCGCTCCCGCCTGCTCTAATGCACTATAGTAAGCGGCATACGCGTTAGCCTCCTGAGTGGCGTATTGCTCATCTTGATAAGGGTCGGCCAGCCGCCCGTCGCGCCGCCCTGCCGCCTCCGCATACGCTTGGTCACGCACACCATTGGCATAGGCGATAGCATTATCTAAGTCCTGTTACGCTTGCTGATAAGCCGCATAAGCTTCCGGGTCATCGGGATGTTGCTGCCAGTACTCGTACGCCTGGTCGCGGGACGCCTGATAAGGGGCTAAATACGCGTTATAGGCTGCATCGGCTGCCGCTAAGTCCGCCTGATAATCCGCCTGCACCCGCTGCACATAGTCGGCCCAAATCTGGTCTAAGGCAGCATGGAGCTGCGCGCTGGCCTGCGATTCGGCCTCCTGATACGCGGCATCGGCTTGTGCTACGGCTGCGGCATAAGCAGCATCCGCCTGCTCTACTGCGGTGTTATATG
>BEIM01000044.1 GCA_002898995.1 bacterium HR36 | reverse complement strand
TCCCAACACCTGGGCTGCATACAATTGTCAGCATAACGGGAGGTAAAGCGGGGATTAAACTATGGCCCAAAGCAGACGGTGGCGGGTGGGGGACCGAGTGCTGGCGCCGTGGGAGCCGGACTTCTTATATCCTGGGACGGTGGCCTATGTTGGGCGCCGCGGAGTGGTGATTGAATATGACGATGGTGACGAGGGTTATGTCCCAGATTCTACCTTGCGTCCTTTGCGGGTGGAAGTGGGGTCACAGGTACAGATTCGACGCGATCCCGAAGTCAATCGCTATTATTGGGGCGAAGTGCTGGCGGTTTCCCAAGAACAAGTGGTAGTGCGGTACACGGAGGATGACCTGGAAGAAACTGTGCCCATCGGCCGCATTCGCATCCCCCGGGTGCTCTTGCGTTTGCCGCGGGAGCAGGAAGAAGAATTGGCGGCGTTGTGGAAGCCAGGCGACCGTGTCTTAGCACCCTGGGAACCGCATTTCTTGTATCCAGGTACGATTCGGCAAATCGAGTCGGGTATTGCCCTGATAGATTATGACGATGGTGATGTCGGTCCGGTGTCGCTGGCGGAATTGACCCCGCTCCATCTGGAAGCAGGAATGCGGGTACAGGCACGCCGCGACCGCTTCGAGAAGCTGTACGAGCCAGCCACCCTGACTGCGGTGGAAGGTGATTCGGTCACGGTGCGGTACGACAGCGACGAGACCGATGACACGTTGGACATCGCCTACATTCGCCTGCCCCGCGAGCAGGCAATGTAGATTCTCCAGCTAACGATTGCAGCTCTGCAGCCAGGCGAGTAAGTCGGCGACGTCCTGAAGGGAAAGTTGTTTCTCGAAACCCTCTGGCATGAGGGACTTGCCTGTGGCCTGGATCTGCTCGATTTCGCTGCGCAAGAGCGTGTCTTGCATGCCCTCGGAACGACGGAGGGTGATGGCTGTGGCAGTCTCGGCGACGATGATGCCAGTGTAAACGCGGCCAGAACGATCAGCGACGATGTAATTGAGATAGCGATTGTCCACTTCCCGATTCGGATCGAGGATGTCGGCAAGCAGGCCCTCGGGAGTTTTGGTCTTGAGCGTGGCCAGTAAATCGGGGCCAACTTCCGTCCCGATTTGTCCGAGGCGATGGCACACGGCGCAATGCTTGGCAAACAATTCGCGGCCATGTTCCGTATTACCCTTTAGCTGCAGGGCGGCCTTGTACTCTGCCACCATTCGATTACGGTCCATGCTACCGCCCTGCTCCAGCAACTTCCGGGCTCGGGCACGAATAGCAGCGGCGGGATGCTGCACCAACTGCTGACGATACACCAAGTCAAAATCCTGAGGCCGAAGCTCCCCTTTTTCGAAGGCATCCATCAGCACCGTCAGGTTCTCGGCACGGGCAAAAAGTGTTTCCTGGGCGGTGCGCCGGACAGTGGGGCTGAAAGTGGGCCAGGATTCCAGCACGACTCGAGCCACTTGGGGCGAGGCTAGCGATGCCAGCGCCTGCAACGCCGCCGTTTGAATCTCTGGAGGCTGCTGTGGTTGCAGTAACTCTCGTAGGACGGGCAGTGCATGGGTCGGTTCGTCGAAGGCAAGCAAAGGAATCGCGGCCAGTCGTTCCGTGACAGGCTTTTGCGCACTGGTGGCATAGTGCCGCGCCGCCTGCAGCAGTTGTGTCCATATTTGATGGCCGGGCGAGCCGGGCGGCAGCATCGTAATCAAAGGTTTCCCTTGACGCGCAAATCCCTGCGCCAAGGAAGCCGCAAAACGCAACTGGGCTACTCCAGGCTTGCTCGGGTTTGCTAGAAGCCGCGCCATCAGTGTTTCCAGAGCATCACGTTTGTGTTGAGCGGCGAGCATGCCTGCCAGTGTGGTCAACACGTCGATCGGCAGGTTCGGCTCGCTGGCCAGGGCTTCGATTAAACGCGCGGCGTGGGGCAACGCCGAACTCAGGATAGCCGTTTGCGTCCAGCGGTTGGTACTGTCGCGACGCAGTAATTGCAACAGGGCATCGCCCGCAGCGGCGTCGTGTATGTAACCCAGGGCGAATGCCAGTTGAAAACGCACGCGTTCGGCTGGATCGTTGACCAGGGATAAAACGGCTTCCATGACAGGGCGTTCCCCCTGCTGCAGGAACGGCTCGGCCAGCACCAAGGCCTGTTCCCGTACATAGGGCGAAGGATCGCGCAGAGCTGCCGTAACGTCTTCCGTGCGAAGTAGACCAAGCCCGGCAAGCGTCCATAGGGCGTGGATGCGGCTGGTGTCGCGCGGGCTCTGGCGGGCTAATCGGACCAAGGGCGTGCGTAACTGGGTGCCCGGCTTTCGTTCTATAAGCAGACGCTGGGCGGTGAGACGATACCACGCGTTGGGGTGTTCCAGCAGCGCCATCAGTTGCTCATTGCCCGCTCGACTGAGTCGCGGGCGCTGCGGACGTTGGTCGTCCTGGGGTACAATCCGCCAGATGCGTCCCCGGTTGCGGCTTTCCAGGTTATAGCGGCTTTTGATCTCCTCGGGCAGGGAGAGCGGCGTCTCGATAATCTCCCGATAGAAGTCGGCGACATAAATGCTGCCGTCCGGCCCTTGGCACAAGAATACGGGACGAAACCACGTGTCTACAGAAGCCAGGAATTCGCAATCCCTGTCGAGGCGTTTTGCGGTAAACGTAGGGCCATTTGGCACAAGCAGGTCGCGATGGATGACGTTGTTGGCTGGGTCACACACATAAACGCAGCCCGCGTGTGGTGGTGGAAACCGCCCCCCTCGCTCCACGAGGATGCCACAGGCGCTGGTGACATACCCGCCAGGCACGAGTTCCGTCTTGGGGAACCGTGTCGCCGTCGGCCCTTCTTGCCGCATCTTGGTGCGCTCTAGTCGCCACGGCTCATAAGGGCTAATGCGGTGAACGCGTGCCGCGGCGGTATGTTCCATCTCCCCATCGGGGATGTCCCATGTCACCACGCTGACTCGTAAATAAGGGTTGCGGCGGAGATAGCCATCGGGTAGCACGATATGGCGGATATGCTGGCTATTGGTGCAGGTGAACCATCGGCCATAATCATCGCACGTTAGGCCATATTGTCCGCCGCCGGAGGTTGGCTCGCATTTTCCCGGCTCATCGGGACGAAAGCGGAAATGGCGGGCGTGTAGAGGCACAATAGCCGCGTTCTGCACGGCGTGCCCCGCCAAGTCGCGCACCGCCCGTACTTCCGAATCCGACGCCCCGTTGCAACCGTGAATCCAGTTGTCGAAGTGAAATTGCAGGCTGTTGGCTAACTGTTGAATGTTGCGAATGCCAAAGCCGGTATACAACACAGTGCGGAAGTCGGCGCGGCCATCGCCGTCGTTGTCACGGCAATAGATAAGGTCGGGAGCATTGGCAATAATCAAGCCGCCTCGCCACACGGTAACCCCAGTAGGAAAACGCAGATCATCCACAAAAACTCGACTCGTCTCGAAATAGCCGTCGCCATCTCGGTCCTCTAGCATCCGCACCCGTCCCGCAATCACGGGTTTGCCGATTCCTACGCCGCCGTTCGGATAACCTGGCATCTCCACCACAAACAATCGGCCATCTTCATCAAAAGTCATGGCTACCGGGTCTATGACCTCAGGTTCGGCGGCGACCAATTCGACGCGGAAACCGGGCACGATAGCAAAAGTCGCCAATTCCTCGCGAGGCGACAGCGGGCCGAGTGGTTTGTCTGGCTTCGCGGGCTTTTGCGCGAACACCATAGCGCACGCTGCCCATACACTGGCCCACATCACAGACACCAGCAATGCAGTCATCCAAGCACGCCAGCGCATGGTTTGCCCCTCGCTCACTCTTCCCAGAATCCTGGCACCAGTAGTGAAATCCCCTGCCTTCAGATTCGTCCGCTGTTGCCGTATTGTAGCGAACCTCCAGCATCAGACACGGAAGGGATAACAATTTTTGACGTTGCCAAGCCCCAATGGGCAGCTATAGGTGATGGGCCTCTTCCTGTTTTCCGCCCCGAAACCCGCACAGTGAAGGAAAAGAACAATGCTGCCCTTTTCTGTGGAGATGGTCTTAGCAGGTTGCGGGTTATTCGGAACGGGCATGGCTGGTATTGCTTGGTGGAGGTCGGCGGCTAAGACATGGCAACGCCAGGTCGGCCAGTGGTTGATAGTACTGAGTGTACTGCTGTGCAGCGTCCTGCTCGGGTTGAGTGCGTGGCAACCGCGACGAGGCCTACTTGTTCCCGGATTGGTGCTGGGGACGATGGTCATTGTGCTGAGTGGCGAGCGTCCCAGGCCGCGAGACACTCACGGGCAGTGACCGAACAATTAGGGGTCAGATTCCTAAACACGGCCAATCAAAAGTGGGGCCATTGCCCCAGCTTCACACTCTCTGCAGCGGCTTGGGACACGGTGGCACGCGAGTGCGTGATAGCAGAGGGCGCGCTACCGCCAGCGTTCGTAATAGAAGCCGAAGCCAGGCGAGCCGATGAATACGCCGGTCACGCGGCTGGGGTAATAGACCGGCACTGGGGGTGGACACCAGGGGTCAATTATGACTGGGGCTGCCGGCCGCACGACTATCGGAGCCAGCGAATCGTAAACCACCACAGGCGCGGTGTAAACAACCGTCGGCGCACCAACGCCTACAGAGAACCCGAGGACGGTACCCCGAGGACGGTGACGCCAGTGATCAGCTTGAGCTGGGGCGGCGGCCAGTAGCGAGCCAAGCAAGCAGGCTACGCCCAGCACTGCAATTTTCCATTCGCGATACATGGTTCGCCTCCTTTCCAGGGATGGCAGGTGTGGGACACGGCGACAGAGGCAGGCATCCGCTTAGCCGTGGGGCCAGGCCTGTTGAGCACGCCTCAAAGCGGCCTAAGGCCTTTCGCTCTGCTGTGTCCTTTCCACTATGCAATACGCCTGGGCTAACGCGATCTTGCGCTGGCGTCCGCCTCGGTCTGAAGAAACTCGGCAATCTTCTCCCAAATCTCATCGCGGACACGGCGAAACACCGCCAGTTTTTCCTCTTCAGTGCCCTGATAAGCAGGGGGATCGTCGAAGGGCCAATGGAGGCGCTGAAAATTACCCGGCAAATACGGACACTGGTCGCGAGCTGAATCGCAAACAGTGATCACTATATCCAGGTGGCTCGTATCCACTTCGTCCACGGCTTTACTCCACAGCCCTTCCGTGGATATGCCACGTTCGGCCAGGACGCGGAGCGCCAGTGGGTGAACCGTTTTGGGATGCGTCCCCGCGCTCTGCACTTCATAACGGTCGCCAGCCAAATGGCGCCAAATGGCTTCCGCCATGATACTGCGGCACGAGTTCCCCGTGCACAAGATCAATACTCGGGTTCTTGGGCGAGGCTTATTGTGCTGGTTCATGATCCAGCTCACCGCAAAGATGCTCGCGATGCCCACAGCCGCCGCTATCACTACATAGCCGAGTTTCATGGCTATCCCCTATTATCCTTGAGCTAACCAGTACTTGAGCAAGAAACCGACCAAATAAGCGACCACTGCAGCGGTTCCGCCGACGCCAAGGGTTATGGTTCCCGTCCAGTACCAAGGTTCGTAAATGAATCGGCTCTTCATCGCTCCGACGATGAAGAACGCCAGCGCGGTTCCCACACACGAGACCAGAAAGACTTGACTCAATGAAAGCAAGCCAGCCATGACGAGAAAATATGGAATCAGCGGCACCAGTCCAACGGCTACGAAAGCCCAGAAGGTCATGAACGCGGCACGCCAGGGCGACGGACTGTTCAACCGCAAGCCCAATTCTTCAGTCAACATCGTTTGTACCCAGCGTTCCTCATCGGCGGTGATCACTTGGACAATCTGTTCGAGCACTTCGCCGCTAAATCCCTTCCTGGCAAACACCTGCCGAATTTCTTCCTTTTCGCCTTCTGGAAACCGCGCAATATGTTCGCGTTCCGTATGCCAGGCTTTTGCGAGCTGCAGCCGCTCGGTGCGGGTGGCCAGGAAATTGCTCGCCGCCATGCTGAAACCGTCTGCCAGCAAATTGACCAGACCCAGGATGCACACAACTTGTGCGGGAAGAGCCGCTCCTTCGACGCCAGCCACGATAGCAAATGTCGTTACCGTGCCATCAATGGCTCCATACACAAAATCTCGCAAGTAGCTGTGTGTGGGCTCGCTCGCCAGGCGTTCGCGGATCGCCGCGGGGGTGTGGGCCAGTTGGTGTTGTTTGAGGTCTTGTTGAGTCATCGCCAGTGCACCTGTGCCAAACCCGTGGGTTGCAGGCTAGCCTTTGCCATGTGGCCTGCTTGCGCTTAGAAATGTCTGCGAGCATTGTACGCGGAGTTAGCCAATCCAGGAGCGCCATCATGGCTCGTCCAATTCGGCATTTACCCGTGATTCAGCGTTGGGACTGCCACCAGTGTGGCAATTGTTGCACGGACTATTGGGTTCCTGTTACGCCTGAAGAACGGCGTCGAATTGAAGCGCAAGGCTGGTCGCAATTGCCCGAGTTTCAAGGCATCCCGCTATTCGTACCGTATGGGCCATGGTGGCGTCGTAAATGGCGGCTCAATCAACGCCACGGCGACCGCTGCATTTTTCTTGACGAAAACGGCCTCTGCCGCATTCACGCTAAGTTCGGCCCGGAAGCCAAACCTTTCGCCTGCCGATTGTATCCCTATGTGCTGGTGCCGGTCGGCAATCACTATCGGGTGAGTTTACGGTTTGCCTGTCCATCCGCGACAGCAAATAAGGGTCGGCCGCTGCTTGACCAAGAAGACGAGCTCAAAGCATACGCTAACGGTTTTGAACGCTGGCATCGGGAAATGAATCCCAAGGCCCAGGCACTTGCCGAAGACCAGCTCTTGCCAATTGGACAGGGCGACTGGCTGCCGTGGAGTGATATTTTCATTTTTGCGGAAGAGTTGCTGCGTATTCTGCAAATGCCAACGCTTCCCTTGGTAGGGCGCTGGCTCAGGATACTCAGCATTGCTCGGGTTTGCTGGGAGGCACGTTTCGACAAAGTACGGGGCTCGCGGCTGCGCGAGTTTCTGCAACTGGTCTGCGATGCCGCAGAATCGGAGTCAGCGGCGTTGACCCAGCGGTTAGGCCCGCCAAGCTGGGTAGGGCGGGTGCTGTTTCGCAATTTTCTAGCGATCTGTTTACGCAAGGACCAAGGTGTGCGGCGCGGTCTCGCTTCAGAGAACCGGATTAGGCTGCTGTGGGCCATGTGGCGGATGTTACGCGGTCGCGGTAAGCTGCCTCCCTTACAGAAAGGATTGCCCGAGGTCACTTTTGCTGACCTGGAAAAACCATTACCGCCGCTCCCTCCCGCAGCTTGGGACTTGCTGGAGCGCTATTACCTCGTCAAGCTACGATCATTGCAATTTTTTGGCCCAGCTTTCATGGACTACCCTCTCCTGATTGGCTTGGAGATGCTGGCTTTAACGCTGCCCATGATCCTTTGGCTGGCCCGCGGTTACCTCGAACGGGGGAGCTTAGCGGCTGTGGAGAAGGCCGTGCAAGTGATTGACGAAAACTTCGTATACAGTCCTTTCCTTGCCTCCTTCCGCCAGCGCCTGGCCCTGCGTATCCTTGCAAGCCGCCAGGAAACGGAGAAGCTGATCCTTTGGTATGCCCGTTCGTCAAACGTGGTGCCCGCTTGAGGGTTTTCGTTAGGCGACCTTAGGAAGTTGCGGGCCGAATCTCCCGGGGTATTACAGGTACTCCCTAATCCACTTGCGCTGGTGCTTGTTTCCTTCCTGTGTCCAAGCCACATGGGGAGTTTGAACAGAGACGCTCAGAACTTCACCAGCGCATAACCACTGTGCCCCAGGCCAAGCCCGCACCGAAACCACTCATAACGACAAAACTGCCTTCGCGAATCCGGCCTTCTTGCACCGCCTCATCCAAAGCGATCGGGATGGAACCCGCGGAGGTGTTGCCGTACTTGTGCAGGTTGCAGAAGACCTTCTCCCGAGGAATACGCAGCACGTCGAGAGCTGCGTTGATAATCCGGATGTTGGCCTGGTGGGGAATAAATAAATCCACATCGTGAATCGTCAAACCGCTATACTCCAGGACATCGCGTACGGAATCGCACAAGATATTGACCGCCCAACGAAAAACCGCCCGGCCATCCATGTACAGGTATTGCAGACCCTGCGCCAGCAAATCCGCGCTAGGAGGCAAACGGCTGCCGCAAGCGGGTCGGCTCAGCAAGTCAGCACCACGACCGTCCGAACCGAGGCTATATGCAAGGATGCCATACTCCTTGGGTGCCGCGGTCATCAGCACTGCCCCCGCGCCGTCGCCGAAGAGCGGAAAGGTTTTTTGGTCACGGGGATTAGCAATCCGCGAGTTGGTATCGCCCCCAATAATGAGCGCCAGTTTGCTAACGCGGGCGGCGATATACGCTGCACCTGTGATGAACGCATACATGAATCCCGCACAGGCGGCTTGCAAGTCAAACGCTGCGCAATTCAGTCCCAGCCGATCTTGCAATAAGCATGCTGTCGAAGGGAACGACATGTCGGGGGTGTAAGTGGCACAGATGAGCAAGTCCACATCCTGGCGTGGCACCGCGGCACGTTGTAAACATTGCTCAGCCGCTTCATAACACAAATCGCTGGTAGCCTGGTGTGGCAGGGCGTGGCGGCGTTCGATAATTCCTGTACGTCGCACTATCCAATCCGGGTCGCAGCCGTAATGCTGCCCCAAATGATCGTTGGTAATCACACCGTCGGGAACGTAGCTGCCTGTAGCAATGATTCGCACTCCCGGCAACGCACGGCAAGCCGGGCGGACACTTATGAGCGCACCGTCAAATTGCGTGTTCATACTGCCGACAATTTCTCCCAAGGATGCCCGCGGGACTTGTTGCCGCAGACAGGCTTCCTTATCTACCAAATACGCAAACAGTATATGCCTTTTGTGCGCCGCAGGATAGGGCAACTGGCCTTGCAAGACTTGCAGCGCAGGTTTTGGCGTTTGGGTTGTAGCCTTTGTACAATGAGGGACAGCAGCAACCTGTCAAAACCCTGGCGGCAAGCAAGTATTAGACGCTTGCTGTCGGCATCGCCCAAAGGAGCAAGCCCATGCTGACTCGCACCATGATGGCAACGATACTTTGCCTCCTGGCCGCTGGCCTGTGCCTACATCAGGGAGCACCCAGCCAGGAACAATCAAGCTTTTTCAACGGCAAAGACCTGACTGGCTGGCGCGGCCTGGCGCAATACTGGAAAGTGGTGGACGGCGCCATTGTCGGGTCCACTGAGCCCACGGGATTGAAATTCAACACCTTTTTGTGCAGCGAGCGCGAATATGGCGATTTTGAGTTGAGCTTTCAGGTGCGGCTCAAGAACGGGCAGGGCAACAGCGGTGTGCAGATTCGCAGTGAAATATTCGATAAAGACAAGTTTGCCGTGCGCGGTCCGCAGTGCGACATCGGCCAGGGGTACTGGGGCAGTCTTTACGGGGAACATTTCGGTGGTATGATGCAAGCCGCTTCTAAAGACCTGATTGCCAAAGTCGTAAAACCAGCCGAGTTCAACGATTACTCGATTCGCTGCGTAGGCAAGCATGTAACGATCAAGATCAATGGCGTTACCATGGTGGATGGCGATTTCCCCAAGATGCCCGACAAAGGAATCATCGCCTGGCAACTCCACGCGGGCGGCCCGATGGAGGTAACCTTCAGGAACATTCAGTTCCGCGAAATTCGCCTGGCCAAGCAGTAAAGGTTGCGGAAACTGCCGATTTCCACCAGAGCTCTAAGGCAGCAATCGGCCTGTCAGCGGCGCGGCAATCTGCGAAACTGCGGGTTGGCGAATTGCCTGCTTAATTGGCCCAAGTGACGGCGCTGGAGTTGTTGCAAATGGCTCATCTGGCGCTGCAGGGCGCGCAGCTGATTTCCTGAGGCGCGTGCCATTTGCTGCTGTAACTGCCGCATTTGCTGTGCTAGTTTTTGGTATTCTTGCAACTGCGTCTCATAAAGCGACTCAAAGTAAGTGTAGTATTCCTCCCAGGAAACCAATCCGTCCTGGTTGGTGTCCACAGCTTCGAAAAATTGCACGTCCATCGGCTTGACAATGGCCTTGGCAACCGGCTTGTTACTAGGTTTTTCTTCGGGTTTGGCGGGTTCGAGGAGGTTCTTGTCCGCAAACGGGTTACCGCCACCGGCTGGCTTGTTCATCAGCTCCGGAGCCGGCTTTGCGTTGGGACCGCGGAAAAACTTGGCTGCCTCCTCAGGATCGATATTTCCGTCTTTGTTTTTGTCCATTTTATCAAACTGCTGCCGCAAAAGTTGCTGAATCTGCTCATCATAGGTGCGCGGACCAGGCTTATTCTGGGCCCAGACATCCGTCGAAACAAGCAGCGTTACCACCACTACAAAAACCCAGCGCATGACGACACCTCCCTTCGTACTTTATTGCCATGTGGCTGGCCAGCTTTACCCCCTATGAGGGCCTTGTTTTAGCTCATCATCATATTAGACGGCATCAACGTAAAGGAGTTCCGCAAATAGATCGCATCCAACAAAGATTGCCGCATCATCGAAAATTCTGCACAAAATCGCGGTTTTCCTTCATGTCACCGCTCTTCTTCTGCACCACCGTCTCTCGGGCAGCACCTCCGCTCCCAGGGACGCCAGGAGCGTTTCGTTGATAAGGTTGCAATCCTAACGCTGGGGATCGATGTCGGCATCATGGGTGATACAGAGGCCATCTCCTTCGCGGGCAAACCGCAGCAACAACGAAACGTTTCGCCGATAGACTTGGCCCTTCGGGTCCCCTACCAAACTCTGGCCGTAGGCAGGCTGCTGCACGACCACAACCACGTCAAAGGTTGCCGGCAGCTCCACCGTGACCTGTTCGTAACGAGCCGATCGAGTAACAATTCTTTCGGTCGCAAGCTTCTTCGGCTCCGAATCGATTCCAGTTTAGACGGGACTGCTGTGTACCAGCAGAACGCGAAGGCCGCTTCCTGCGTGCACACTGCTGGTTAGGAGCCAGGTGAGAATGAAGGGGGGAAGGTGCTTTTGAAGATAGCACCATGGGAGTTCTCCCCGCTGAAGCTTCATTCGGCCGCAAGCAGGCGCCCATAACGGCTGACGGTGCGAGGAGTCGCTGATACCACGCGTTTCGTCACGCCGCCCGATCCAACATAGTCAAAAAACTCGGCAAGCCGGACTTTGCCAAACGGATCCCCGTAGGAAAGGTAACCCGTATAGCCGAAAATCGGACTGTCAAGAACCCCGATCAGCCAACCGGGACGCCCTGACTCCACAAGCCGCTTCTCCTCCGCAGCCAGCTCATCCGCTTGGCTCACGCGTACAAACGGGGAAAACGGATAGTGGGAGCGGCCGCACTGGTTGAGTACCACGAACGTTCCCTGGCGGTACACGATCTGCGGGTGTCCGAACTGGGCTGATGTAACCACATATTCAAACCCGGCCTGGCGTATGGCTTCCCAGAGTGCCGGATTGGTCGTATTGAAATGCGGGCCGGCTACATCGAGGAAACAATACACACCTTTGGGAACGAACGCCTCGCCGGCAACCTATGCGATCTTCGCACGCGCCGACGCCATCATCGCGGCCAGACGCTTCGGTTCGGCAAGATGTTCTGCCACAATCCCGTGACCCGTGCTGTGCAGAACAGGTTCGCAAATGCCCAGCAGACCGCCTTGCGCGGGGGGCACATTCAACATTTCCACCCACGGTCCTCCCCAGGCATACCGGTGCCACCCGACACCCAGTCCCATCTTCACACCTTTGACTCCACACAAGTCCATGATGTGCAGGACAGCGTCGTAGTGACTGAGCTCTCCCGAATGCATGATTAGGCTGACCAGGATTTTTCCTTCGCTGGCCCAGCGCCGCAATTGGACGTCGGTCGGCTCGAAAGCCTCCGGGGGAGCGGTGGGCCGTGCTATGGGTTCCGGGTGCCGCATCAGACCCGGAAGCGGCGGTCGCCGCGGCTCAATAACCGACACCGCCACACCCGCGCGAAAACAGGGAAACATGTCCTCGTCATTGCGGGCATGCCCGATGCCTCCACCATAACGGAAGTAAGCGTAGTCGGAGCCCAACCGGCGGTTCAGTTCACCGAGCCGCTGGCTGCCCACCGCGAGTTGCTCGTGACAGACAAGAAGTCGCCGCTCGGCAATGGCCAGCGGTAGCAGGCAACTGGCCAGACGAGGTTCGCAGAAATCCACACCGGTTGCTTTGTCCAGATGTTTCTCCGCCTCGCGAAAGGTGAACGTCGCATAGTTGTCCTGTTCGCGGATCGCTTCGGTCACTTCCACTCGGAAGCCCAGCCGGCGCCACCGGTTGATGGAGGCGACGTCCGAGCCGCCCACCAGGAACACGGTTCTGGTGCCTGCAGCGTGCAGGGCGCGAAGCTGCTCGTCGGGCTCTTCCAGCCGCACCGCCAAGGCTTGGCGCGACGTCACTTCGGGAAACACGTAGGGCGCCACACCGAAACGCAGCCCTTCCGGCAACCCTTGGGTCTGCACCGCGACGGCAACTTTCGGCCACGGCGCACCGAGCCACTCGGCAAGGAGACGATACAGCTTGACCAAATCGTCGCTGCTACCCTCCAGTACTTCCACACCTGCTTGGCGGAACAACGACGAATAAAGCGTTGTCTTGCCCAGTCGTATCACCGTCGTTTCGAACTTGCTCACATATCTCGCCAGCACCTCGTAATGCCGGCCGCCAACCACCGGGCTGCCCATCGGCGAGAACAGCCGCCCAGTGTCGCGGTCCGGAGCCAGGTAGTGCACGTCAAAAACGACGCCCTTCTGGCGGCAGATCCACCCGAGCGTGGCAGCTACCAGGTCCTTGGCAGGCTCTTGCGCCGCCGCCACAAGCAGTATCGATTTCTGTCGCGGGCCGGTGTGGCCCTTTAATGTGCTGTTTTCTGCACCCTGTGCATGCGCACTACCGGGATCTTTCGTGCTGATTTTCGCCGCACCGACGGCGGCACCGGCGCCTCCCAGTAACAAGAACTCGCGTCTCCCCAGCCTCCCCTCCGCCCCTCTGTCCTCCTCGGTACTCGCTGTTCTGCTGAAGCGTTCCGGTAGACTCGATATCGGCACCGTCTTGCCTCCCCTCCCAGTGACCGTCCTACCACACCAGTTGCGCACAGGCCTCGGGAACATCCATGCTTCGTAATTGGTAACCATTTAGCCGAATGCAGTAGATCTTGCACCAGCATGACTATTTTCGTAAGTTTTCACATCTATGGTAGTGGGAACGGAAGCCCCAGCGCTGGAACGGATCGAGCGCCTGCTCGGGCCGCAACTCACGCCCGAGCAGGCTCGGCTTATCTACGACCAGGGGCCCGAGGCGGTCGTTTTCGCCCTGCT
>BEIM01000043.1 GCA_002898995.1 bacterium HR36 | reverse complement strand
GCACCAACAAGGTATTGGACCAGGCGACCGCGTGGTGATTTTCACTCACGACAAGTACCTGACCTTGGTCGCCCACTTCGCCGCAATGTTTACCGCGGCCATACCTATTCCAATCAACCCGAAGGCTGCGCCCGCCGAACTGCGACTCTACCTTGAAGACAGCGCTGCCCGGTTCCTGATAATCGGCCAAGAACAAGCTGCCATTGCTGCATCGGTCGTTAGCAGTCTTGGTAATCCGCCGGCCATTGGCTGCGATTTCGACTTAGTCGCCGCCTCCTCTAACCAGGCTCGCATCACCATCCCCACTGCTGATTCTCCTGCCCTTATGATCTATACTTCGGGGACGACAGGCCAGCCGAAAGCCGTTGTTCACACCTATGCAAACTTAAGTGCAGGACTTTCAACACTTGCGGAGACCTGGCATATTAGTCCCGCCGACGCGGTCTTAGATGTTTTGCCCCTGTTTCATGTCCACGGTCTTTGCTTTGCCGCGCAGACTACTTTGTTGGCAGGTGGCTGCCTCCTGTTAGAAGACCGATTCGAGCTCGAACAAACCGCGAATTCCCTGCAAGATGCGACAGTCTTCATGGCCGTGCCGACCATATACTATCGTTTTCTGGAGTGCGCGGAATTCCCAAAACTCGCTCAACGCTGGCAGTCGGTTCGCTTATATACCTGTGGTTCTGCGCCTGTCCGGCCCGAGGTTTTGCCAAACTTAGCAGCGATCCTTGGCAAACCTATTATCAATCGCTATGGCATGAGCGAAGCCCTCGTCATTGCCAGTGTTCCCTTGCAAGGGCCTTACCCTGTCGGCTCGGTAGGTCTGCCTCTGCGGGGCGTGGAATGGCGCTTGATCCGGGACACGAGCCAGCAAAGCACTAATACCGAAGTGGGCGAAATTGCTGTGCGCGGGCCTCATTTATTTCGGGAATACTGGCGCCGCCCCGAGCTTACGCGCGAACGCATCCGCGAAGGCTGGTTTTATACTGGCGACTATGGCTACTTGGATGAACAAGGTTTCCTCTATTTAGTGGGCCGCAGGGATGATCTAATTATTACCAGCGGTTTCAATGTTTACCCCCAAACAGTTGAGCAAGCTATTAACAGTTATCCCGGGGTGCGAGAATCCGTTGTGGTTGGGCTGCCTGATCGAATGCGCGGCGAAATTGTCGCGGCAGTGGTTGTGACGGAAGAGGCGAAGATTACCGAAGCCAACTTGCAAAACTACCTGCGGGACAAGCTAAGCGGTTATCAGGTACCGCGAATCATTAGAATTGTGCCCTCCATTCCCCGCAATGCTTTAGGCAAAATTCTCCGTCAACAAATCCGTGAATATCTTCTGGAAGAATTACAGTCTAAGCCGGGCCATTCACCATAGCGACTGAAATCGGCCCCATACGGGGCAGGGCTATGCCACAAATTGTCTGGCCGGAGCCTGCTTGGATCTGCTTAGTTATGCTAGCTATAGTGGTCATTGCCAGTAGCGTTACCCGCTGGCATCCGGGCATCTTAGCACTGTGCCTGGCCGGCCTGCTAGGTGGCTATATGAGCGTTTTCGGGAATCACAACATGTATAGAGTTTTGCAAGGGGTGTGGCGCGACTTTCCCGCTGAGCTGATGGTGACGCTAATGGCGCTCAGCTTTTTCTTCGGGCAGCTTCATGCCAATGGGACGTTAGAACGGCTGGTGCTAAGTGCAGAACGGATTTGCCGCGGGCATCGCGGATGGATCGCGATCGCGTTTTTCCTGTTGGCCAGTGGCATCGGCATGATCGGCGCCGGGAATATTGCGTCGGCGGCCTTGGTGGCGCCACTGGCTATGCGCGCCGCACAGCGCAGCGGTATCCCGCCTTTCATTATGTTCGTCCTGGTGGCGCACGGAGCCATGAGTAGTGCCCTCTCGCCGATTACGCCTACTGGAGTCACTGCTGCCTCTCTGCTCCGGGATAAGGTAAACCTGGAGGGTCTCGAGTGGCAACTTTTTCGGAATAATTTTCTAGCTAACCTGTTTGTAGCGATGATCGGTTTCCTGGCATTTGGGGGCTGGCGATTGTTCCAGATGGAAAGGGCAGGGGCGGGCCCGTATTCAGAGCGAAACTTGGAGTACCTGGCCGCCACTGCGTCGTGCTCACTTGGTGAACCGGCTCCAGCGTGGAAATTCACACACTGGACGAGCTTATTTGTGCTGCTAGCCGTGATTATTGCCGTGTTGGTGTTCGGTCTGCCGATAACACTGGCAGTGTTGATCGCGGCAGTGGTGGTTAGTGCAACCGGACTAAGTAATGACGAACAGGCACTCAAGGCCATCCCGTGGAGCGTTTTACTAATGGTCTGCGGCGTAACCACGCTAACGGCGCAGCTCGAGAAAAGCGGGGCGGCCGATAAGTTGGCACTTTGGATCGGAGCACGCACCGCGCCGCAGACGTTGCCCGCCTGCTTGGCCTTTGCGGCGGCTCTGGTTTCGGTATATAGTAGCACACTAGGAGTAGTCCTGCCGATTTTTTTACCTTTAGTGCCCCGGTTACTTATACAAGTGCCGGGCAGCGACGCGGCGACCTTAGCTTCCGCAGTAATAGTCGGGGGGCATTTGGTGGATGCCTCGCCTTTATCTACGATAGGCGCGCTGTGCTTAGCAGCTACACCTCCCAACGCGGATCGTCGTCGGCTGTTTAACCAGACGTTATTATGGGGGTTAGGCATGACCTTGATAGCGGCCGCGTTAGGGGCCTTGCTGGGCATTATTTAAAAGCCAAAACCTGGCGAAGCCCATTTAGGCTCGCCAGGTCCTATTTAGTTGGACACCAATTACCTAACTAAGGTTTGCGGTGTTGCCCACTCTAAGGATCAGCCAAGCTAAACTCACACAAGTTCGCTGCAATGCCAAAGAGGCACCCAGAGCGAACCCAATCAGTGCGTGAGATGCTTAGTTTGGCTTATGTTCTTGGTGGCAGGCCGCACAGTTGAGCGCCTTCTTATACTTGGCGATGGCGTCTGGGTCGTTGGCGACGAGAGCTTTGGCTGCCTCGACTAGGGCTGAGGTACGCTCCTTCCAATCCTTAGCATCGCCGCGCGGTGGCTTGTTCGCGGCCAAGGCTTCGTACAACTCCAGGAGCTGCTTTTTTTCTTCGGGCGTGGCCTTCCCCTGCACGGCCTTGGCACACAGTGCGGGTTTGCCGGTGTGGGCCAGCTTCATCACCTCTTTGATGCTGTACTTCGGGTCAGCGGACAAAGCGTTGCCGCTGCACCACAGGACGGCCAAGGTTGCCGTCAGCCCCACTGTCATCCACAGGGTTCGCATGGCACCTCCCTCCAGTTGGAAAGTTCAAAAAAGGCATCACCGGCCCAGTGCCAGTGAATGCTTGGCGTGTGTGGTATGGCGTGAGGAGAATGGCGTGCTCAGGCAAACGCCCACGGAACGACCGTTCCCAAGCTACCACCTCAAGTAAAGGGCAAGGAGAGCGCTATTTGATCTTGACCACTCTCGCAGCGAGGCAATTTGGTATCCATAGTGGTTCGCTGTTGTGAGAATCAGGTAGGAGATACCAGGCAGGGATTGCTTTTATTATGCGAAGCGCCGCGACCCTGTCAAGCAAATTCTGGAAAAATTTCTGCGCTTCGACGTTACAAGCTGGCATGGTCGAGGGTAAACATTTCGAGCAAGGAACTGGCCTGGCTAATGTTTTCGAGTTCCCACAAACCGGCCAGCAGTGCTTCGGTACGCTCGTTGCCGAACAAAGGCGCTACCAACGAGCGAAATTTCGTTTCCAGTTCAGAGTCGCTTACAGGATTGCAGGCATGCCCACGTGGAAACTCGACCTCGGCGACAAGTTTTTCGCCTCGCCGCAAAGTAATTTCCAGGCGATTAGGGATGCTGTCGGGATAACGAGCGGACAGATCGGGGTCGCGATGCACCTGCACTTTCGCCACCAGCTGTAGCAGCTGCTGATCCTGAAGGTGGCGGTCATCGAAACTGGCCAAGGAAACCTCGCCGTCATACAGCGCCACCGCAACACAATAAGGCAAACTGTGGTCCGCGGTTTCACGCGTGCGCGGACGCCATTTTTCTGGATCTTTGCCAATGATGTCTACGGCGGCATCGAAGGTGTAAACGTCTATGCGTTCAATCTCGCTCCAATGAGGAATACGAGTGCGCAGCTGAAGGGCAGCGTCCACAGCGCTCTGGGCGTGGTATTCGACGGGCCAATATTTGATGTGTGTGCGACGGAGCATGAAGTCATCGGGTTGAGCGGGGCCGGTTTCCGCAGCCATAGGTGCTAGCGTGAATGGGCCGGTGAGCAGTTTCATGAACCCGAGCTCACCCTCGAAAATGGGGGCGGGGCCGGTCATCCCCTCCGCGGCGAGCTGAGCGGCGAAAACTCCGTTGCGCGCCGCATTGGCAAAGGCGCAGCCTTTCCACATACTCAGTTCGCCAGCGCGCGTTTGCCGCAAGGCGACGTTGCAGACGCCGGCGATGCCTACTGCGTGAGCGGTCCGCCTGACATCGAGCCGTAGTAGATGGCAGGCCGCCAAACAGGAAGAAAACGCACCATATACTACGTGATCAAACCCGTGCTGTCGCAACGAGGCGGCGTCGCACAGTCGGCACTGAACTTCATAGGCCAGGGTGGCGGCGGTGATCAGGTCCCGTCCCGTAGCTCCGGCTATCTCCCCGACCGCCCAGACTGCACTCAAGTTATCGCTGGGATGCGCGGGTTCTAATGACAGGTAGGTGTCATTGAAATCCAGATAGCGAACGAGCAGGCCATTAACGAACGTTGCCCATTCGGGACTGGTCTTCCCGCCGCCGAGCAAAGTGCACGCAGGGATGCTCTGCGTTCGTAAAGCACAGCGACGCGCGATACGATGAGGCTCAGAATTCCAGGCCCCTAGCGCAGTGGCAAAGGAATCTATGAACCGGCGTTTCGCTTCGTGGACCACTTCAGCCGGCAGATGTTCGTAACGCAGGCGGCAAGTGTACTCGGCCAAGCGATCTGCTAAGTAAGAGCTCTGCGCCATGGGCCACACCTGGGGGCATCCTTGACCTGGAGAAAAGTTGGTCATCGCTTGTCTATTTAGAATACGGCAGCGGTTTGGGGAATAAAGTAATTCACCGCGGCGCAATGAAAAAGCCGTCGGGGAACCGACGGCGCAGGTCTGGGTGTGCGTCCTCTGAGTTGGAAATTCAATCCAATTCTAGCCGAGAGCTTCTCGGCAATGTTGGGATCCAGCAAATCGCACGAAAGCGTTCAGGCGCTCAGATAGTAAGCCAGCGACTGCATGCCGTACCGCCAGCTCGAGTCGGGAAAGAGGCCGATTTCTATTTGAGCTTGCTGAGGTCGGCGATAATGGCCTCTACAGTTTGCGCGGAAAGACCGCCATTTCCGACGGCGTGATTCGCCACAACCTTGTTGTTCTTGTAGAAGACGGCGGTAACCTCAGCCTCCTTGGCGATATTCCAGCCTTTCGGGCCGGCGGGATTATCAATACCGATGTGAACGTGCTTGATCCCTTCCTTGTTGATGAACTGTTGCAACTGCTTTTCCAAGTCGGGGTCGTCGGAGAGGAACACGACGCAGGTCTTAATGGACTTGTTGCTGGCAGCCGCGGCGTCCAGTTTCTTGACCAGACTGGTTAAGCCGTCGCTCAGCTGGCGGGCAAAAATGAGAGCGACGGGGGCGCCGCCAAACTGTCAGACAAAGCAATTCTTCTGGCCGTTCTTAGACGGCTGATCGGCATTGAGGATGTTGAGCGGGTGAAAAGCCCCACCCCGGGATTGCCCGACTTGCGGGCCTGATTTGAGGCCTTGAGCCGCTGCCAGACTGCAGGCTAGCAGCGCCACCAGGCCAGCCCCGAGCATGCGTGTTCTCATGGGCAAGCCTCCTTTCGGTTCATTAGAAAGTCCGGGACACACACCCTTTCGACAGGCCACAGTGCCTATCAGAAGAACCGCTCACAGCCCCGTTGCTGCGGCGGATGTTAGCGCAAGGGAATGCGGCACACCCATGCGATAGCTGGGATAAAGCCAGGTCAGTCCCAGGTCGCGCTTCAGCTTGGCATTACTGATACGGCGATTCACGGGAGAGTCAATAGGGCGAGATTGCACAGGCGGGATAGGCAGACCAAGCCAGCGGCTCAGGGCCTGCCAATAATCGTATCGGCGTACCGGCTCATCGTCTGTTATGTTATACACCAAATCAGGCTGCCGGGTATCGACTAAAGCCAGAATAGCACGGGCGGCGTCTTCTACGTGAATCAGATTGAGCCAGCCGTTGGGGTCAGCCAGCAAGGGCAATTGCTCGCGGAATTGGCGGGCATAAACAACACGGCCGGGGCCATAGATGCCGCTTAGCCGGGCGACGACCACTTCGCCACCCCAGTCCCTAGCCTGTTGTGCTGCCGCCTCTCCTTGCAAGCTAATACGGCCTGACAGGGAAATCGGTTCGGTGGGATCGGATTCACTCACCCATTTTTCATTATTTTGGGCATAGACACTGGTGCTGCTGAGTAAGACGAAGCGCCGCCACCGGCTCGGTTGCTCTTGCCAGCGTGATAGCAAAAGTTGCAACCCGGAAAGCCAAGCTGGGCTGTCGCCTAAATGTTCGGCGGTGCTCAAACTCACCGCGTACACGAGTACCGCAGCGTCGGGTAACCGGGCGACATCGCCAGGATGGGGCACTTCGCACGGGATCGCCTGGGCGCCCAAACTTTGCAAGCGTTGGCAACGCTCAGGCGAGCGGCTAGTGACCAACACCCGCCAACCGCTGGCTTGTGCCAGACGGAGCAAGTGTTCGCCCAGGTAGCCGCATCCCACAATCAACAACGTGCCGGGCATAATCACAATCAGGACAAGGGTGGTTTAGGGGGCGCCTTTCGCAAGGCGGCTAGAGCAAGGCAGTAATGGGTTGGCCTTGGGCAAGATGATAGGGCCGGCCTTGCTGGTCGTATATCAGCGTTTCGCAATTGAGTCCGAGCAGGTGATAGATGGTGGCGAACAAATCTTGCGGAGTTACCGGTTGCGCAGTGGGGAAAGCCCCGATCCGATCTGAGGCCCCGTACACGACACCGCCTGGCAACCCACCTCCGGCCAGCACGACTGTGAAGCATTGCGGCCAGTGATCACGGCCACCGTTGTTGTTAAAGCGCGGTGTTCGACCAAACTCACCCATCAACACTACCAGCGTTTCTTGTAACAGGCCGCGGGCTTCCAGGTCTTCCAACAACGCGGCAAAGGCGGCATCGGTAGGGGGAAACAATTCCTTCTCGCACCAGGCAAGATGGTCCCGATGGCTGTCGTAGCCCTGGCCGCCCTTGCCATTGTCATGCCGCACCCAATTGACCTGCACCAGACGTACGCCCGCTTCAATTAATCGCCGGGCTAAAAGCACGGATTGGCCGAAAGTGTGCCGGCCATAGCGGTCGCGTACCGCAACGGGTTCTTGCTCGATATCGAACGCCGCCTGAGTTGTTGGTGAGGTAATCAGATCGAACGCCTGAGCGAAGTAGGGATCGAAGCCGGCCACGGCGTCGTTGTCCGCCAGCGAAGACGTCTGGCGGTTGACCGCCTGCAAGAGTGTTTGTCGGGCTTGCAAGCGGCCTGGGTCAAGGTCGGGGGCCAGACGCAATTCTCCCGGCGTGTAGCCTGGCAGGCTCGGATCGCTTTCGACTCGATAGGGATCATAAGCCGCGCCCAGAAAGCCTGCATGCTGGCCAGGACGCGGTGGGCCGACCGGCGAGATGAGCTCTGGCACGGTCACGTAGGCGGGCAAACCCAGACGTCGCGGCCCGAGCAATTTAGCCAGAACCGAGCCAAGATGGGGCCGATCCTCGCGACTCAGTGTGACAGATTGCGGAGCAGGACGCGCTATTGGGCTCCCGGTCATCATCCAATACGAAGCGGCGGGATGGTTGCCGGTGGTGTGGTGTAGGGAGCGAATGACAACTAGTTTGTCGGCGAGCCGAGCCGTGCGTGGAAAATGTTCGCAAATCTGCAAACCCGGGACCTTCGTGCGAACCGGCCGGAACGTACCGCGAATCTCCTCGGGTGCTTCTGGCTTCATGTCGAACGTATCTAGGTGCGACGGACCACCGGACAAAAAGAGAATGACCACCGACCGTGCTCTAGCTCGCTGACGCGAAGTGGCGCTAGCGCGTTGCCGTAAGAGATGGGGCAACGACAGACCTAAAGCCCCCGTGGCCCCAATCTGAAGCACCTCGCGCCGCGTGTAGCCATCGCAAAAACGCACTCCGCTAGGTACCGTCAACCGTAGCATGGTAGGCTCCCCGTGGCATGTTTTCTCGGCGGGTCTAGCATAGCCTAGCAAGCCTGGCGTTAGGTGGCAAGAAAATTTTTCAGGCCCATGCTGCCAATCTGGCCGCTGGAGCGCGACGGCTCGGGAGAAACAGGGGCATACCCACTGAAACTCACCCGGTGCGTGGGCGCGCCGAGCCTGCTAATGGGAAACGGCATCCGCAGGCGGGTTGGAGGCAGCCGGTCGGTTCTGCAGCCAGGCCAGAGCTGCGGGGACATCGGCCGCGAACTCAAACAGAGATTGCGCACTGCCGCTGCTGGTTATCATCCGCGTTGTGGTCAGCACTCTGTGAACCGCTTCGCTGGCGACGTTGCAAATCAAGGCATGTCCCCCCGCACCCTTGACCAAACGTTGCAGGGCAATGAGGGCGCGCAACACAGCCGAGGTGAGATAACGCACCTGGCCAAAATCTATCACCACATGCCGTCCCGCTCCATCTCGCCAGGCGGTCAATAGGTCTTCGCGTAATTCGTTTTCGATTAGGTCGCCATGCAATTCCGGGGTGGCGATTTCCAAGATAATGGCCTCTCCTTGCTTCGCGCAACGCACATGCCGGTAGGTGTGTCCATTCATGGCCAAAACCTCGCGCGGTTTGTCTGGACAGAAATTCTCTGCGGCATTATAGGCAGCGAGTGAGGCGGTTAAAAACAACAAGCCACCCGCCGGGGTCGCAGGTGGCTTCGGGGCCAGGTAAGATGGGGCCTGGCGGGAAGATGGATGGGAAGCACCGGCGTTGCGGGGCTTTAGGACGCCGTTAGCGGAGGGCGGGGAAACCTCCATACGGCAGTCCGTTCCTTGCGGACGGGGGCACCGCAAGGAACACAGAGATGCGAACGGCTTGCCTCCTTCGCCGAGTGCTGTCCTTCGTATTGACTATTGATTCGCAAAGAGTATGCCAAAGCCCCTGGCAAATAGCCGGATAATCGCAAGTGCTAGTGTTCTTGCTGACTTGCGCGCAATCTTAGTAAGCGTGCTCAGTCACAGTGCCCGAATCCACACTCTTGCGGTTTGTAACTTTTGCAAAAGCCCGTCCGAAATTTGGTAAAGTTTGCAAATCCTGCGGCTCGTAAGGGAGGTCTACAAATCGTGCTTCCGTCGCCCACGCTCCGGAACGTGACGACGATCGGGCTAGTGGTGGACTTCGATAAGCGTAACCCGCTTGCCATCGCCACAGTTCCTGCAGGCTGTTATAATCGCTAATGATGGAAGAAAAAACTTCCCCGGCAACCGGCCGCATTCGCAAACACGTGTGGTATTCGGGGCACGTGCAAGGTGTAGGCTTCCGCTATACCGCACACCGCTTGGCACAGCGCTACGGCGTTGCTGGATTTGTGCGCAACCTTCGCGATGGCCGCGTCGAGCTCGTCGCCGAGGGTCAACCTTCCGAGGTGGAGGCTTTTCTCAACGCTGTAAGCCAGGCGATGGCCGGATATATTACCCATCAGGAGACTGTCTGCGAATCCCCTGAAGGACTTACGCATTTCCGGATAGCCTATTAGCGCGAATAACATTTGGGCTAGCTGCTATCTCATCGGAGAAGGCTATGCTGTGGAGTGTGTTGCTAATCGTCGCAAGCATCATCGCGTCTTTGATTGTCTTCCCCAACCTGACTTTGCCTGGCAAGTGGCTGGCGGTAGCACAGGCAGCGTACCGGGAATCCATTCGCCAGCCGTTGTTTTGGTTGTTGCTCGTGCTGACGACCTTCTTCATGCTCGTCAGTGTTTATTTGCCGTATTTCACGTTTGGCGAGGAAATCAAAATGATGAAAGGGCTGAGCCTGAGCGCCATCCTGCTGGCCACGCTGATTTTGACGGTGTTTTCCGCGGGGGTGTCCATTTCCGAGGAAATTGAAGGGCGAACAGCGGTAACGGTGTTGAGTAAGCCCATGTCGCGGCGCGCGTTCCTGCTGGGTAAGTTCGTGGGCATCTTCTTGGCTGCGGTTTTGCTGGCGGTGCTGCTGAGCGTGGTCATGGCCGTGACTGTTTATTACCGCAACGAAATCGATCCCGAAGAGCAGCGCCCGCAACTGGCCGAGGTACAGCAGTTGGAGCGTTATTTAGGGTTCCTACCGAATGCGGTATTCGCCACAGGCCGGTATTTGCTCTACCTCAGCTACGATTTGTCCTTGATCGCCCCGGGAATTGTGTGCAACCTGTTCCAGGTAATGATTCTGACGGGGCTGGCGGTGGCGTTAGCGACGCGGCTGCCGGTAGTGGTCAACCTGGTGATTTGCTTGAGTGTGTTCATCATTGGGCGGTTAGCGCACATCGTTGTTTATCAGTCCTCGCCGGAACGGGGCGGCAATCCACTAGTGCATGTGATGGCGCAAATTTTCGCCACTATCCTGCCTGGTTTTAATTACTTCGATATGACCGACGCCACCATTGCCGGCATTGATGTGCCCTGGGGCGACTATGTGCTCCACGTCGGGGTGCATGCGACCGTATATACGGCGATAGCCCTGCTGTTCGGCCTCATCTTATTCGAAGACCGTGATGTCGCATGATCCCTGCCGAGATGAGGCGAAAGACGGGATGGGGAGCCGCCCAAACAGCGGCTGTCCCGATGAGCCAGCGCCGTCGCCGATGGTGCACCAGCCCGGGTGGCCTAGCTAATCGGAGATTTTTTCGTGAATGGGGATAGGCCAGCGCCCTTCCGCCGGGCTTTGCGGTTCTTGCGGTATGCCTCCCGTCATCGGTGGACCGCCATTATTGGTTCGCTTCTCCTGGCGACACTCATCCTGGTGCTGTTGGCATTAGGGGGCTTATTTTTAGCTCTGCTTATTAGCCGCGGCCAGCTGGACGCAGAAGATCGCCAGGCGTTTTTGGAAGGCCACCAGGAGGAATGGCTCCAGAAACTACTGCCGGATGATGGGGAGCGCGCGGAAGTCATCGAACGGCTGAAGAAACACGACGGTGTTGGCCTGATCGCCCTGGCTTGTTCGGCCCAGAGGCGGCAGACCATCTGGGAGCCAATATTGGAATGGATGGTCCGAAACTGGGCATGGACTCGGCACAACTGGCAGGCGATGGTGGCGCTGCTGGCAGCAACGTTCGTATTCGCTTTGTGCCGCTGGGGCTTGCTATTGCTCGTGCACTGGTCGGCGGCCGAGGCAGCGGTGGAGGCTGCCACTCGTTTACGTCGCAACGTGTATTATCAGACCTATCGGCTGGGTAGTTTGTTGCTGAAACGCCAAGGACCCAACCAAGCCATCAGTGCATTCACGCGGCACGTCGAAGCCGTGCAGGAAGGCTTGTACGTCTGGCTCACTTCCTACTGGCGGGAGCCCGCGCGCCTGCTGCTGCTCGCCGTGTTCGCCCCCTTGGTGGAGTTTGGCACTTCGGGTTCGTTTCCCTTTTTGACGCTGGCTTTTATCTGCCTGGCGGGATTAACTTGGCTGGTGGGCGGGCAGCTGTTGGCCTGGTATCGCCAGCGCGAACGCCTCTGGAATCAGCAAGCGGCCGAGCAGCTTTCCCTGTTGCAGGAAAGCCTGGGCATCATGCGCTTGGTCAAGGGTTATCTGATGGAAGCATTCCATCAGCAACGTATCGAACGGCAACTCGGCGAATACGAAAGGCACGTCAAAAGGCAACGTTTCGGCCAAGTGGCCTTTCAGCAAACGCTGGTACTGCTGGCACTGGCGGCGCTAACCGTTCTAGCGTTCGTCGCGGCGTGGAACACGTTGCAGAACCAGATGGGGCTGGCCAGTCTCCTGACCCTCATGCTTACCCTCGGGGCCGCTTACTTCCCGATCTCGCGCATGCTTTCTGACCGTCTGGTATTGCGCAGAGCGACAGAGTCGGCGGAAAAGCTATTCCAGTTCCTCGACCAGCCCGGCGAAGTTATTGAATCGGTGCAGGCTCGCTTCCTGGAACCCATGCAACGCGAGCTCCAGTTCGAAAACGTTTCGCTGCGTTTGCCAGGAGAAAATCGGCCGTTGCTGGACCGCGTTTCCTTCAGCGTGCAGGCAGGCCAGCGGGTTGGCCTGGTAAGTGCGGATCGGAGCACGTTGCACGGCTTGGTGTCGGTACTGGCGCGATTTTACGACCCCGACGAAGGGGTGATCCGAATTGATGGCCACAACATTCGCCGCGTTACTTTGGAAAGCCTGCGTGCCCATATCGCCTTGGTCTTGCAATCGGACTTGATATTCACAGATACCGTAGCAAACAACATCAGTTGTGGCGATCCGGCATTCAAATTATCGCGGATCATGGAGGCGGCCAAAATCGCCCACGCCCACCAGTTCATTCAGGATTTGCCACAGGGCTACGAAACCGTGATCGGCGACCAGGGCGTCCCCCTTACGCTGTTCCAACGTTTTCAAATTGCCCTGGCACGTGCTATTATTCGCGAGCCTGCCCTGGTGGTCATCGAGGAACCCGCTCTCCATCTGACCGAAGACGAAAAGGCCTGGCTGGAAGATACCTACGCACGATTTGCTTCGGGACGCACCGTCCTTTTTATTCCGCATCGCTTTCACACCCTGCGAAGCTGCGACCTCGTGTTATTCTTCCATCAAGGACGGCTCGAAGGGCAGGGAAAACACCGCGAGTTGCTCCAAGCCAGCGAGCTGTACCGCCAAATTTGCTTCGTGGAATTCCATCTCCTGGCCGAACTGGAACTTCCCCAGCCCAATACCAGCCAATAACCAGCCCACTTGCGAGCCGCGTACGATGCCTTCCGAACAGGATCTGCTGATTGCCCGCCAGGCCGCTTTGGAAGCGGCCAAGATCATCCTGGCTCATTACGAGAAACTGGAAGCCGTCACTTGGGCGCCACCCGAGGTCACCACACTGGCCGACCGCCTAGCCCAGGATTGTATCCTCGCTCACTTGTCTCGACACTTCCCTCACGATGCGTTTTATGCCGAGGAAAAAACCCCTCTCCTGGCCGAATTGTCACGGCGAGGCAGCCGGCTATGGATTATTGACCCGATAGATGGCACACGCGGATTCGTCCAAAAAAACGGCGAATTTGCCGTACTCATAGGACTGGTGGAAGACGGAGAAGCCACGCTGGGAGTGGTGCTCGAACCGGCAGTAAGCCGTTGCACCTGGGCCATGCGCGGTCAGGGATGCTGGACGCAGATCGGTCAGGG
>BEIM01000042.1 GCA_002898995.1 bacterium HR36 | reverse complement strand
CTACGAGTAGCACTCCAGGTGCAGGGGGCGGAGAGAAAGCGGCAGCTCACCGCAGTCCTGCGCTACAAGTAGCACCCGTGGGGCCCACATGCCAAGGCTGTCCCACTTCAGCGCCAGAGAGGGCCAACAAACGAGCAGGGGCGTTAAATCCGCCTTAGCGTGGCAAACGCACACACAGAGGCATTCGACCCTGTGCAGCGAACGCACTACAGCAAGAGCGACGGGCGTCCGCGTGTTGTGCTTCCCTGTACCAAAGCAACCGTGTCACCGCGATGATAATCGGTAAGAAGCGCTAAGGGCGTTGCCAGAGCGCCAGCCAGACTTCCTGTCCTAGCAGCAAGACACGGAAACGTCGGCGGCAACGCCAGTGAAGATTTTCCGCCGGCCGAGCAAAGGCTGACCAGTTGGCGACAACGATGGCGGCACGCCCCTGAGGCTGCAGGACGCGGTGCCATTCCGGGACAAGCTCCCGGTAGAGCAACCCGATATCTTCGCCGGGACTGAGTTGCTTGCCAAACGGCGGGTTGCAGGCTATGACTGCGACACTGGCGTCGGGCAGCGGCAACCGCCGCGCGTCCCAGCGCACCAGCGGCCAATACAGGCTTTCCTTAGCTCGGTTTTCCTTGCGGAAATATTCGAGGTTGGCGCAGGCTGCGTGCAAAGCGGCCCAATCGCGATCCCCGCCCAGGATACGTCCGCGGCGCTCCCAGGCCAAGCGTTCAGCGAGAATGGTGCCGGCACCACACATGGGGTCCAGCAACACTTCCTCGGGTCTGGGTTGCGCCAGCCACACAAGAGCAGCGGCAGCCACCGGCCGCAACGATGCCGGCACATGCTCCACCTTGTATTCGCGGTGTCGCATTGTCGCACCCGATAAGCGCAGCCCGCAGACTGCGGTTTTGCCCCGAATTGTCAACCAGATCTCCACCGCAGCGTCTTCGGCGACAGCCTTCCAGGAGCTAGGAATCTTGCCTCGCAGTCCTCTGGCCAGTGCTTGCAGCGCATCCACTCGCCGATAGCCATGCTCGCCAAACATTTGGCAAACAAGATGGTATGTCGGTTTGCCCCGCGGCTTGGGACGAAGGTGATGGTGCCAGTGCCAGGCCATTTCCCAGTCCGGTTCGCTGCTTGTCCAGCGTTCGATTCGCTCCAAATCCTTGGCGCGATAACTGAGCTGATCACTGCCCCAGAGCAAAAGGAACACGTCTTCCGCCAGACGTAGTCGAAAAATGCGGCGATCCAGCTCGGGCAAGCGAAACACTACCACGCCCTTGAGTACACGCTTCACGTCAGCTTGGAAGCGCTGCGTAACTTCCTCGGCCGCCAACTGTTCCAGGCCGGGGAGCGTCGTCAGGTATAAGCTGGGCATCGTTGTGTTTTTTGGCGAGGCCATGCGCTTGAATTTATACGCGAGCTATTAGCTGCCTGACTGGTCGAAAAATGTGGAGCCTATCCCGCATCAGGAAAAACCCTGTGCTATGTTTGATCCGAACTTGCGAAATCACAACGAGCACGCCGGAACGGTACAGTACGGTTCCAGGACAGTACGCCCCGCAGGCCGCCAGGCTGGAGATGTGCGATGTCAGCATTGGAACTCGGCCCCTCTTTGTCCCAGGCCAAGATGCCCGCCTCCTCAGGAACGCTGCAACCGATGGACCTGCGTCCCTGGGAGGCCTTGCTCACGCTCCAGAGCGTAGCCCAGCGGCTGCGTTTGTGTCAGGATGCTTCTTCGAACTTACAAATACTTTTGGCAGCAGCCGCACCCGTCATAGGTGCCGAGAGCCTCGTTTGGCTACCTTCCGAATCGCACCTCCCTTTCCACTGCGTAGGCAGTGTGTCCTGGCCTCAAGCCGATTGTGCCCGACTCATGGCGTTGATTTCGCGCGAGCATGATTGGCTGCGCAATCCCACTTACCTGGCGAATCAGCCCGAACAGACCTGCTGGCAGCGAGAATTTTCACAGGTACATCAAGTGCTAGCCTTGTACTTGTCCGAACACAAACCGCTCGGCTGGTTATTGGCCATCAACAAGCAGGGCGGGACACGCTTCCGCCGCACAGATACGGCTTTACTGCTGCCGTTTCTCGGCCTGATCCGCTTTTATCACCACAGCACCGACCGCCTTCAAGAGTTGCGCGACCTGCTATTCGGTTTTGCCCGCTCTTTGACGGCCGCCATTGATGCCAAAGACCCCCGTCGCTCCGGACATAGTGAGCGGACAGCGCGGATTGCGGTAGTTCTAGCGCGCCAGCTCAGCCTCTCCAGCGCTGACCTGGGGGAAATCTACCTTGCCGGTCTGCTGCACGATATCGGCAAACTCGGACTTCCTGAAACTTTGCTTCGCAAACCCGGACCGTGGAGCATTGAAGAAATGCGCCGATTCCAGCAGCACGTCAACATTGGCTACACTTTCCTGGCCGACCTTCATCTGCTGCGGAACATCTTGCCCGCGGTCCTCCACCACCACGAATACTATGATGGCAGCGGTTACCCTGACGGTTTGCGCGGCGAGGAGATTCCACTGATCGCCAGAATTGTCGCCGTTGCCGACGCGTACGACGCCCTGAGCACTGGCTATTACGATATTCCTGCGCTGCCGATTGCCGAAGTCGAGCAGCGGCTGGTCAACGAAAGTGGTCAGAAATGGGATCCGCAGATTGTTCAAGCCCTACTCGCCGCCCGGCAAGAACTGCTCGCGATTCGTCCTGGCAGCGTCGGCCAATCTTTCTGCCAGCACATGGAGCAAGCGTTGCAGCATTGCCTGACCGCGGAAGATGTCCCACGCCATGCCATTCAGGATAGCATGCAGGAACTGGCCCTAGAATTGGGCGACTCTCAATCCGTAAGCGCTTCGCCTGCCCACGATGCCAGCGACACGGCTTCGGGGACTTGGGCTGATTAGCTCCGCTTGACAAAATGCCTGCACGCGCCGCGACCTTCGGGGAGCTTGGCCAGTCGGACGCCCACACTCACACACCCCAGGGTAGCTGATATGGAAAACCCAACAGATTCCTGTGCGGTGCAAGACGCCCTGGAGATGGCTATGACGGTATCCAGCATCGAGCCGGTGCAGTGTCGCGAGGGGAATAACCTCCTCGGCGAAACGCTGCCGCAGCGGTTGGCTGCCGCCCTCTGTTGCGGGGCAGAAGCAGATTTAGTGTTCATCGGCCGCCTAGAGCCCCAGGGTCAGCTCCACGAAGAAGCACGCACCTTTTCCGAGGCTGGGACTCGTTACGATTGGTCGTCAGGGCCAAGAGTCAGCAGGCTGATCACGCGCCTGGAGAATGCTGCGACCACGCAAGGCACCTCCAGCTTGAACCCTTCTGCCGCATCGGACGGTTATCCTGGGCCACTCTTGTTCATTTCGCAAAGTTTGGGAGATGGCAGAAAGCGGGTGGCGCTTTTACTGCGGCTGCCAGAGAAGCCGCCCTTCGGCCCCAGAGAGCACCGCCTGACCGAAACTCTGATCGGACTCTTGCGGCAGAACGCCTCTAGCGATGATGTGCCGCTGCTTTTGCATGTGCGCTTGCTGACGCAGATTGCTCAGGTAAGCGGGAGCAGTCCAGACCTGGGCTATTCCTTACAATTCGCCCTGCGGGAATTGGCCCGGCACTGTCCGGGTTGCCTCGCTTCGGTGTGGTTGGTGCAGGGTGCTGAGGGAACGGTGCTCGAGTTGGCTGCGTGCAGCGATACCCCTTGGAACGCCAGTCGGCCAGGCCCTTCAATGCAATCAGGTAGCACCCCCAGCACTGTGCTATCGTGGGGGCTGACTTTCGCGCTGCGGGATAGTCCCTTCGCGCCAGTGGTGGAGCGGCGCCAGGTCATCTATCTAGAGCGTTTGGCCGAGCAACCGTGGGAGCTGTTGCGCCACTGGGCCAGTCAAGGATTTCATGCCTGTGCTGCAGTGCCTTTATTTGTGGGGCAGGAAAAAGTCGGCATTTTGATCCTGCTGTCGCGACGCCTGGCTGGACTTACCCAAGAGCAAGTCCATCTGGCCGCGACCATCGGCGAGCTCCTCGGGCCAATTATCGCCTGTCATCGTTTGAACGAACGCCTGAGTCAGGCCTATGCCCAATTGCAAAAAGCGCAGCAACAACTGGCCAATGCCGAGAAAATGCGGGCGCTGGGGGAACTGGCCAGTGGCATGGCCCACGATTTCAATAATGCCCTTTGCGGCACCCTCGGCTTTCTCGAATTGGCTCTGAAAGACCCGCAGCTGCCGCCTCCAGTTGAGGAATTGCTCCGCATGGCCCGCACCTGCGCTTTGGATGCAGCGGCGACGGTGCGCCGGGTCCAGGATTTCGCGCGGTGGGATCGCGGTTTGCAAAACGCCGAACTGGTGCAGGTCAATGACCTGGTGCGCCATGTGGTTGAGCTTACCCGACCGCGCTGGCACAACGCTGCCCGGGCCGATTCCCGCATCATCGAGGTCGCGCTCGACCTGCAAGCCCAGGTTCCCATCATGGGAAATCCCGCCGAGTTGCGCGAGGTGCTGACCAACCTGGTGCTGAATGCCGTGGATGCTATGCCGCGAGGTGGACGCATCCACATTGCCACCACCAATGATACCAATAACGTCTGGCTCACCGTCAGCGACACCGGCGTGGGCATGGCTCCCGAAATCCAACAACGCATTTTCGAGCCCTTCTTCACCACCAAAAAAGAACGCGGTACGGGGCTGGGCTTGAGCATTTCGTATGCGATCATTCAGCGGCACGGTGGCCAGATCAGTGTCAGCTCCGAACTAGGGAAAGGCTCGACCTTCACGATTCGACTGCCGGCGGTGCGCAATGCCCCTGCTTCTGAGCAGAGCGCTGGGCATCCTCCAGCTCAAACTTTGCCCCGCGCGCTTCGCGTGTTGGTCATTGACGACGAACCCCATGTGCTTTCTTTCCTCCGTCAATGTTTGCTCCACCTCGGCCACCATCCGGACACGGAAAGCGACCCCGAACAAGCCTTAGAACAATTTCGCCGCCAGCCTTACGACTTGGTCATCACCGACTTGGGCATGCCGAAACTGGACGGCAAACAGGTGGCCGCTCGCATTCACGAACTCGCCCCCGAGGTTCCCGTGATTTTGCTGACTGGCTGGGGTGAACAATACCAGCACAGCCAGGAATGTCCGCCCAGTGTGCGTCAGGTGCTGGCTAAGCCCGTTACCGTCGAACAACTCGCTCAAGTCCTGCGGTCAGGCTAACGTCCCCTGCCGCGTACCCGTTAGAGGCACACCCCGACTAAGAGATCGCTCTGGCAACGCCCATCCCAAGTGGCACCACAATTTTGTTGCCGTCTATTGCCGAATTCCCTAGGCGGGTATATGCTAAAACGTGGAACGCATTCCTTCGGGGTTGTCATCGTATCAGCAGGAAACGGCGTAGGCGCACGTTGCCACGTGCGCTACGTCATCTGCGGGCAGCTAACACCAGTGCCCTGGGATTGGGCGTAATTTCCGATGCGCCCGCGAAAGCTAATCCTATTCACCGATCGGCGGGCCGAAGCAGCGCCCCTGGATGACAGCTAGCTTCTCCCCGTCTTGTCCAGCCAGCCTTCCCCGCAACGATAGTCCGTGGCGCAGCTCGTGTGCGACGACGAGAACCAGCATGTCTCGTTGTCGCGATGGATGCTCAGCCCGTGTGCGACGGGTTTTTGACTTATTTGCCCATCAGTGAGAATGTCTGCCATGAAAAGCTCAGGCCGCAAATCCCGTACTGCTAGTGCAGTTGCTACTGCTAGCGAAACTCCGACGCCGTCAACGGAGGTCGCACCCGCTTCCAAACCTGCGAAAGCAGCGGTTGCCCCCGCGCCCGTCGAGGCAGCGGTGCAGGTGAATCTCGCCCCCGGCGAAACGGCCCCGAACTGCACCGAAATCGGCATCCTCCAGCGCATGCCTATCCAGCAGTTGCTCAAGCTCGCGCATAGCGAAGGCGTTACCCAGACCGCAGGCATGACCCGCCAGCAAATCGTTGTCGAAATCGTGCGCAAGCGTAGCGCCCGTGGCCATACTATTTACGGCGAGGGAACCCTGGAAGTCTTGCCTGAAAAATTCGGCTTCCTCCGCCTGCCCGAACGCAATTATCTCAGTTCCCCCGATGACATTTACGTTTCCCCTGCACAGATTCGCCATCTCGACCTGGCCACGGGCATGGTGATTCGCGGCGTGGTTCGCCCGCCTCTGGAGGGCCAGACCAATTTCGCTTTACTGCAAGTCGAGTCGGTCAATGGCCTTCCCCCAGAACGCGCTGCTCAGCGGACCAGCTTCGACGAATTGCTCCCCATCCATCCCTGCAAACGTATTATTCTCGAAACCACGCCCGAGGAAATCAGCACCCGCGTAGTAGATTTGGTGACGCCGGTCGGTCGTGGTCAACGGGGTCTGATTGTTTCGCCGCCGCGGGCCGGCAAGACTGTCCTGTTGCAAAAGATTGCGCGGGCTATCTTGCACAACTATCCCGAAATGTACGTCATCGTGTTGCTGATTGACGAGCGCCCAGAAGAGGTCACCGATATGCGCCGCAATGTTGTCGGCGAAAAGGGCGAGGTCATCGCTTCCACCTTCGACGAACCAGCTTACCAGCACCTGCATGTCGCGGAAATTGTCCTGGAAAAAGCGAAGCGGATTGTGGAGTTCGGCGGCGACGTGATTATCCTGCTCGATTCGATCACACGGTTGGCCCGCGCGTACAACGCCGAAGCTCCCGCTACCAGCAAGACCCTGACCGGGGGCATCGTGGCCGGCGCCCTGGAAAAACCGAAACGCTTCTTCGGTACGGCCAGGCAAATCGAAAACGGCGGTTCGCTCACCATCCTCGCTACCGCTCTCATTGACACCGGCTCCCGCATGGATGAGGTCATCTTTGAAGAGTTCAAGGGCACCGGCAATATGGAATTGCATCTGGATCGGCGTTTGGTGGATAAGCGGGTCTGGCCCGCCATCAACATCAACGCTTCCGGCACCCGTCGCGAAGAGTTGCTTCTCGATCCCGAAGAGTTGCGGCGTGTCTGGCTGTTGCGCAAATTCCTCAGCGAGATGGACCCTGTCGAGGCCATGGAACTGCTGGTCAACAAACTCCGCAAGACCCGCAGCAATGCCGAGTTCCTCATGACCCTGCAATTCACGTAATCGGCTAAATGTAATCCACTCAAGCCTCGCTGTGCCTTGTGAACCAACCGGTCACTAGGGTGTGGGGTGCGGCAGGCCTCACGGTGCCGGTGGCGCTAACCAGCGGGCGATCCAGCGGTAGGCTGCCTGCCGCGCTTCATCGGGAAAATCATGGCCGGCTTCGGGATAGATCGCCCTGAGTTTTTCCGGCGCGCTCAAGAAACGATAAACTGGTTCGGCGGCCGTCATACATTCTCGCACGCCGGCCACATCGAAATTATGGTCGTGCACCGGCGCCACAGCCAGAAACGGTCGCGGCGCGAGGGCCGCAATCACTTCCGTAAACTCGAAGGGCATCTTTTTGGGATCGGCGTCGTATTGCTTGAGGATAAGCGGCATATAACCAGCATGACTCCAGCCGCGGAGGTTGCCCATCATGTAGGTGCGGAAACTGCAAAAGCCGCAGCTGGAAACCACGCATTGGACCCGTTCGTCGAAGACGGCCAGGAAAATGCTGTTGTGCCCACCCAGGGAATGACCGATGGCTCCGATGCGTTCCGCGTCCACTTCGGCTAAGCTCTGCAACACGTCCACAGCGCGGCGATGGTTGACGATGCCTTTCATGGTAGCGCTCACGTAGCCGCGCTGGTAGGGATCGCATTTATACTCGCCCATGTTGACGTAATCGGGGGCGATGGTCACGAAGCCGCGTTCGGCCAGTTCCACGGCATACTGGCGATTGGGAGCGCCACCCAATCCCGCGACCACGCCTTTGCCCAGTTCGCGGTTGGTCGGGTGCAGGCAAACAATTCCGGGTACCTTGCCTTTCAGGCCCAAGGGAACGAAGAGATAAGCGGGTATGCGGTCGCCTGGTTCGGCTTGATAAGTGATTTTGCGGCGGACGTAACTCTTGGTGCGCACTTCTTCGGAGACCTGAATTTCCAGAGGCAGCGAAATATCATGTTTGGGTAGCGGGCCCATGACCTTTTGCATGTTGGCGAGAATGTGCTGGCGGCGGATGGCCCATTGCTGCGGTGTCGTTACCGGCCGCAATTGTCCCGCCGCGTCATAGTAAACGAGGAGATTCTGGCGGTCGGCATAAACCGGAGCGGATTTGTCCGGATTGGCGGGCAGCAAGAACGGCCCACCGACGAGCAAAGCCAGCGTCGCGGCGAGCGAGACGATCCATGTGCGGCCAGCCAGATGCATAAGTCGCCCTCGATATTGGCCAGGCACCGTGCGGTGGATCGGTCGCACTGTGCTCCGCCCCTAGCGCAAGCCGTACAGCAGCACGTAAACCACAATACCGGTCAGGCACACATAAAGCCAGATCGGCAAGGTGCAACGGGCTAACCTGCGGTGCGTGGCCCAGCGTTGACGTAACGCCAGCAACAGGACGCTGGGCACAAGCAGTACCAGCACCGCCGCCAGTATCACGTGCGAGGCAAGAATGGCCAGGTACACGGTGCGGTCCCAACCTTCGCCAGGATAGCGGGTATGGCCAACATGCCAGTGGTAATAAACGTAAGAGGCCAGGAACAAAGCCGATACTGCTGCTGCAGCCAGCATGCAGCGGCGATGCCAGGTTACCTGGCGAAAACGGATCGCCGTAAAACCGCACACCAGCAACACCAAGCTGATAGCGTTGAGAGCCACGTTGAGGGTCGGCAGCCAGCGCACCGGGAACCAGGGGCTTCCCGCAAGTCGGCGGGCTTTCTCTGCCAGACGATTCACGGCCTCCTCATCCACGACAAATACTGGCGTCCCGTCTCCCTCCAGGCGGACCACCAGTTCGCTATCGCGAATATGCCCCTGGCGATCCAGCAGAAACAGCCGATTACTATGAGCGACATCCCAACCGCGCTGCGGTGCATAATACCAACTGAGCTGCTTCGGCCGGGCCGCTGGGCCGAACCCTTCTTCGATCCAGGCGAACAACTGATCACTGTTCGGCTCGACTTGTGTCAGAAACCACCACCGCTCAGGGTCAGCTCGTAAACTCGCCGCCACTTCCCGCAGCCGAGCCGGCCGATCGGTTTCCGGGTCAACGGAAATCAGCACCAGCTGCACTTCCGTATCGCGCAGTTGCCGCTGCAATTCCTGCATTGCCTGGCAGATTTTCGGGCAGGAAGCCTGGCAGCAGGAGAAGAAGAAACCGATGATGTGAACTCGCCCGTCGAAATCCCGGGTGCTCACAACCCGTCCGCTCCGCTCCAGAAACGTGCTTGTTGGTAACCGCACTCCCCCGTTGCGTGTGCCGAGTTGGCTCAACGCATAGCCGGCTATGGCGACTATCCCCGCAATCAGCACACTCCACCACAGCCCTTCGCGCAGGCGCATCGAAGAAAAAACCAGTTCACGCCGGTTCAATCGGCCAGGATCGGCGGGGGTAAGTCCAGCAGGTTGCGGTACTGCGAAAAGGTGGCATCCGGCATCAAGGTGAGTACCAGCACTACCCCCACGATCAGCGTCGGTACCACCATGAAGTACACCTTGAACCAGTCGTATTTCAGGTGCATGAAGAACATGGCCACGAGCACCGCTTTACACACCGCTACCAGCACGTTGACCACGTGCCCAGCAGCGGCGCCGACCAGGTATTCCGAACTGACCGAAATGGCCGTCAGCACTACCAGCGCGGCAAACACTGCTAGATAATTCGGATGCGGATGGCTTTCGTGTGTCGCACTCATCACGATTTCTCCCGTTGGTTCCTATCCGATCAGATATAGCAGCGGGAAGAGGAAAATCCAGACGATATCCACAAAGTGCCAGTACAGCCCAGCGTTTTCGACCCAGAGGGCCTTATCGGGGCTAAGCCGACCTAGAAGGTAAAACACCAGCAGCACCGCGAATACTATCATACCGCCTAGGACGTGCAAGGCATGGATGCCCGTCAGCGTGAAATAAAACGAAGACCAGGTGTTGCCGTACAAATGCAATTCGGGCAGGTGCTGATCGCGAAACTTGTCTTCGGTGAGGTAGCGGTAGTGCAGGGCCTGCTGCCGTTTGCTCATCGGGATACCTTGCGCCGCCAGCGCCAGGGCTTCCAATTCTTCCAGCAGGGCATCGTGGGCCTGGCGTTTTTCCTTGATGAGAGCCCGACGCTGTCGCACCAGTTCGGGGATGCGTTCTGCCACTTCTTCCCCGCGTGTAATCTCGGGCAAGCCCGCGTCTGGAAAAGCGCCGCGAATTTCTTTGTACCAGCTCAGCGCCGCTGCTGCCGTCAACGGTGCGTTACCAATATTGTAGCGATAAAAGCGATCCAGTACCACAAAGACAGCGTCGTCTTCAGGCTTTTTGCCAGCGGAGTGGGCGATGTGGCGACGTTCTTCCAATGCTTCCTGCACCAACGCGGGTACACTTTCGATCACCTGGCCCGGCATCAGGTGATGCCGCCATTTGTCGGTATATTCGATGGCCTTGACTACCATGAACACGCCGCCCAGCAGGAAGGTGGCCAGCAAAAACATGGCCGCCCGTTGCGTGTTGGCCTCGTGCAACGCTTTCAGCGCCAGCACCACAGTAACTGAACTGCAGATCAGCACGAAGGTGTTGAACGCCCCTAGGGCCACCACCAGGTGCATTTCCTGAGGTCGCGGCCAGTGCGGCGCCCCGAAACGCTGCACAATGTAGGCGCCAATCAGGCCGGAGAAAAACATGATTTCCGTCGCCAGAAACAGCCATACGGCCAGTTTGGCATTCGGCAAGGGCAATCCCATAGCACGCGGCTCTTCGCCATGTACCGCATGTTCCATGACCGCCATAGCTCACTATCTCCTTCTAGCTGGTCATTCGTGCTCGGACTATTCAGGCTTGCGTAGACATTGACTGCGCTTCTCGATCAAGAATTCACGGCAGTGATCGCTACCCAGGCACCATCGCCGATCAGGGCGAGGAAAAGCACGGGTAAATAAATGAGCGAAGCCCATAGGACCAGGCGAGCGCGGCCAGGTTGTGGACGAAGCAGGAACCACCACGCCGACAATAAAAACATCGCGGCGACTGCGACGGCCGCCGCCAGATACCACGTCCCGCTTAAGCCCATCAGCACCGGGCCGAAGCTGGCAGGCACCAGCACCAGACAATGATTGACCAGTAGCCGCCCCGTCATGCGGCCAGAAGGATCGAGCACGGGCACCATTTGCATCCCCGCCCGGGCGTAATCCTCGCGGTAAAGCCAGGCGATGGCCCAAAAATGCGGAAATTGCCACAAAAACTGGATGAAGAAAAGCGACCACGCAGGAGATTCCAGTGTTCCAGTGGCTGCGCTCCAGCCAATCAAAGGAGGCATGGCTCCCGCCACGGCCCCCACCAGGGTGTTGAGCGTGGTGCGTGTCTTGAGCGGCGTATAAGCGCCGAGGTAGATCGCCAGCGTCCCTGCTCCCAGCAACGCCGCCAGTGGTGCGGTGCCGATCACCAACACGAGCAAACCCAGCAGCGCCAAAACCACGCCGACTTGCAACGCCGTTGCCGGGCGAACTCGGCCTGCGGGCAACGGTCGTTGGCGCGTCCGCGTCATCAGGGCATCCAGATCGCGTTCGAGATACTGATTGAGCACGGAAGCACCAGCCGCCAGCAATGCCGTGCCCAGCAAGGCCCATCCCAAACCACCCCATGCGACTTTGCCCTGCCAGGCGCTGCCACAAAGGAATCCCACAGCCACGCTGCACAACACCAGGCCATTGAGCCGCACCTTGCACAACTCCGCCCAGTCCGCCCACAACGATGCTTGCGGTCGCCGCCCACTGCCGACTGCCATCGCGTCCGCCGTTGCTAACATCGGCTCGGCCAGATCCCAGGGGGCTGGTTGCTGCTCGAGCAGTTTCATGGGCGTCCTCCGACGGCGACCGCTGCCGATTCGCGTACGGGAGCGGATTCCACTAACTGATGGCCGATCCGCATAACGGCCACGACGGCGCTCACCAGCAGTAACGCTGCTACAAGCATGTGGCTGGTCGCAACTAACGCCCGTTCAGGCGAGATTTCCCGAGACACACCTCCGTCACCCGCACCCAGCATCCACGCCCCCATGCCCAACACCACCTGGAGCCCCGCCAGCACTGCCAACCAGAAGCTCGGCCAACGCAACCACCGATACGCCACAGGTTCCAGCATCTGGGCTTTCACGTAGAGCAAGATCGCATGGAATAACACGCCCGCTGCCAGCACCAAATGGACGACGATTGGCCAACTGGTTCGTCCGCCGACTTGCCGCAACGACGTGCCGATCACCAGTTGCCCAAGGAGCAATCCGATGGTGAGCACCGCCAGCCGCAATAGTTTGGCACGACCATGTACCGCAACCGTCGCGCCAGCCAGCCAACTTGCCGAAAGCGAGACCGCCAGCGCCACCAGCAGCGCGAACACCACCTGGCCGACGATCCCATGCAACATAGCCAATTCCCGGCCGATGGGCACTTCGTAAAGCACGCGCAGCCCGCCGAGTAACCCTTGCAGCCCCACCGCCAGCACACACCAGATAGCCAGGATGCTCTGCAAGCGAGTGGATCGCTGCCGGGAAGTCAGCCAGGTCCAGACCGCTAACACCAGGGTCATTCCGCCCACCAGCCAACCTAGCTGCCGATGACCGTGTTCCGCTACAAACGCAATGCCTCGCGCCACGGCTTCCGACCAGTTGGCCAGCAGATACCAGGGCGAAGTCGGCCAGGTGTCATCCACCATCCCCCAGCGGAACGTGGTGACGGTGCCCCCGGCTAGCAGCAACGGCATCGCTGCCACAGCCGTCAGGACACTCCACAGGTGGAGTCCGAAACAATAGCCCGTGCCTTGCCTGTTCACGCTACCACGACTCCGACGGGGGACTTTAAAGCGTCAATGCCCGGTATGCTCCTCTTCGCCCGGAATGGGCGGGTGAGTTTGCGGCAAGTAGTCCTCCTCAGCCGCGGGATGGCTGTATTCGTAAGGCCCGCGATAGACGAAGGGGATACGCTCGAAGTTACCATGCGGCGGAGGCGACGGTGCTTCCCATTCCAGCGAGTTCGCCCGCCACGGATTCTTGTCCGCCTTCTCGCCAAAAAACATGCTGTAAAAGAGATTGAACACGAAGATCACCTGGGCTGCAGCGAACAGGAAAATGCTGTGGGTGCTGATCTTGTTCATCAGCATAATGGCGTAACCCGCTTCCGTATCCAGCATCGGGCGAATGTCGGCATAGCGGCGTGGCTGACCGAGCAAGCCCACCTGATGCATCAGGTAGAAGCCGATGAAGATCGGGATAAACGAGAACACGAAGTGCAGTTTGCCCAGCGTCTCGTTCATCTTGCGACCGAACATCTTGGGAAACCAATGGTACGTCGCAGCAAAGA
>BEIM01000041.1 GCA_002898995.1 bacterium HR36 | reverse complement strand
GGCGCTGCGCCACAACCGATCCAGCGCCAGCAGAAACGCCGCCAGCGTTTTTCCGGAACCAGTCGGCGCGATCAGCAACGTGTGCCGACCACTGGCGATGATCGGCCAGCCCCGTTCCTGGATTGGCGAAGGCCGTCCTACCTGCTGGCGAAACCATTCCGCCACCACGGGCAGAAAGAGGTCGAGCACCCGCTCCGATGACCCTGAGACGTTCCTACTTTCCCGTTGCGACGCCACGTTTTCCTTCCTGTAGGACACGGCATTCTTCATGCCCGCGGCCAGCCCGCGACTCCTCCATCTCGGCCCACCCCGACCTCGAGCGTCCAGAACTGGCCTGCGCTTATCACCAAGCTTGCCGCTGCAACTTATAATAGAATGAGCGTTCGGCAGGCTGGAAGGGATGGCGTTGGGGTCAGCAGTGTCGGCGGATGGCTGACCCGAACGGAATCCTCCTGCGGCCGAAAACGCCTGCCCCGCCGAAAACGGTTTCGGCTCATATTACGGACGTCCAGCCTGCCGAACGTCTTCGGGCTCGGCCAGCTAATTACTACGGAGAACTCCCCATGTTCTATTTCGACCCGGTCTATCTGCTTTTCCTACTGCCTGGACTGCTGCTGTCTCTCTGGGCCAGCTGGCGGGTGCAAGCGAACTTTTCCTACTACAGCCGTGTTCCCAATAGTTCTGGCCTCAGCGGTGCGGAAGCAGCGCAGTACATTCTTGACCAGGCGGGTCTGCACGACGTGGAGGTGACGCTGACCGAAGGATTCCTCAGCGACCATTATGACCCGCTTAGCAAGCGGCTGGCCCTTTCCCCGGAAACTTACCACAGCCGCTCGATCGCCGCCGTGGGCGTGGCCGCTCATGAGGCCGGCCATGCGCTGCAACACGCCGCGCATTACGCTCCGCTCTGGCTGCGCTCTGCCCTGGTGCCCACAGCCCATCTCGGTTCCACCCTCGGCTATATCGTCATGGCCATCGGATTGTTTATTCATCCGTTCGTGGTGCTGGCAGGCGTGGTGTTGTTTTCGGCGGTGCTCCTTTTCCAAGTAATTACGCTGCCCGTGGAATTCGACGCCAGCCGCCGCGCCAAACGCTTGCTGGTCGAGAGTGGAATCATTGCCCCCGACGAACGCGAGGGCGTGGACCGTGTGCTCGACGCCGCTGCCTGGACCTATGTCGCCGCCGTGGTCACCACCCTGCTGACCATTCTGTATTTCCTGTTCCGCGCCGGCCTGTTGCACGGCTCCTCGCGCGAAGAATAAACCCCGAGCGGTGCGTCCAAACCGATCCGCGCAGTGTTCACTCCCGGGCGTTGCCTTTTTGCGCCACCGCTTGCCGAAAGCCCACAAACACGCAGGGACAGGGCAATGCTTGTTTGCCGATCCACGTCTCGGCAGGCAGAGACGGGGGAACGCCAGGCGACGCCAAAAGCGTACCCTGGCCGCCTCCCTCGCCAGCACTCGGTTTCCAGGCCTAACCTGGCACGCTGACCCATTGGCCCGTGCGGGCGCTCTCGAGCACCGCATCGCACACCTTTTGCGTTTCCAGTGCGGTGCGGAAGGTGGGTTCGGCTAACTCGCCTTTTCCTAGGGCGGTGAGAAAATCGGCTACCTGGTGAATGAAGGTGTGCTCGTAGCCGATTTGCAGCCCAGGCACCCACCATTTGTCCATGTACGGATGTTCCCCGCCGTGATCGGTTACGTGAATCGAACGCCAGCCGCGCAGTTTACCCTCGTCGCGATGGTCGAAGTAAGCCAACCGGTGCAGGTCGTGCAGATTCCAGGCGATCGAAGCATGTTCGCCGTTGATCTCAAAGGTGTAAAGTGCCTTGTGGCCGCGCGCGTAGCGGGTGGATTCAAACACCGCCAGCGACCCGTTGGCAAACCGTGCCAAAAACGCACACGCATCGTCAATCCCCACCGGCTCGACCTTCCCCGTCAGCGTGTGCTTGCGTTGCTTGACGAAAGTTTCCGTCATAGCACAGACCTGGCTGATCGGGCCATTGAGCCACAGGGCCGTGTCTATGCAGTGCGCCAGCAAATCACCTGTTACCCCGCTGCCGGCGGCGTGCACATCCAGACGCCACAACGCCGTGCCTCCCTGCGGCACCTCCGGATTGATTGTCCAGTCCTGCAGGAACTGGGCACGATAGTGGAAAATGCGGCCGAGTCGCCCTTCTTCAAGCAACCGTTTGGCCAGGGTCACCGCAGGGACGCGGCGATAATTGTACCAGACCATGTTGGCCACCCCCGCCTTTTCCACCGCCTCGACCATCTTCTGTCCTTCGGCGGCGTTCATGGCCAGCGGCTTTTCGCACAGGATCATCTTCCCGGCTTGCGCTGCCGCGATCGCAATCTCCGCATGCAGGTTGTTCGGCACGCAGATGTCCACCAGGTCTATGTCCCGCCGCTCGATCAACTTCCGCCAGTCCGTCTCGACGGATTCATAGCCCCATTTTTCCGCGAAGGCCTTCAGTTTCTCCACGTTTCGCGCGCACGCCGCCTTGAGCACGGGGCGATACGGCACATCGAAAAAGTGACTCACCTGGCAATACGCATTCGAATGTGCCCGCCCCATGAATCCGTAGCCGATCATCCCCACATTGAGCGCTTTTGCCATGTCCGCTTCTCCTGATTTCCGCTGCAGTGCCGCATTGCACTGAGCCGTCGGCTAGGCCACTATGTGCCTTCCTTGTCGTCATCTGCCATTCGCCCACGGCCAACCTCGGAGACACCGCGACACGAAGTTTTCTTTCAGTCTCTTGCTGCCTTTGCGGTTGCGCCACCGCGGAATGTTCCACCACGAGGTCACACAGGCACGCACCCTTCCGTCAGTGCTCCAGTGCCTTTGTGGTTGTTGTTCCGCCTGGGCCGTGCGCCTTCCCGGCATCATCCTGGCAAACATTATCGCGAAACACCCTCGCATCGGCAAAACGTCCATCATCCGGCCAACCGAGTTGTCCGCCAACTTGCCAAAGCATCCGACAGTTTGTCCGGACGACCACGGCTCTTTGAACAGCGTTGCCGGCCAGACAGTGGCTTGAGCACAGGGAAAAATTTTTCCCTTGACGGCACCCCGGTTGGCCACCACCATATTTTGGAGCGGGACAGAGTTGGGGCGCGGTAACGGTCAACATTTCCAGCAAGCCCTGTCAGAAAGGAGGTGTGTCATGAGAGAAAGGGGACACACACACACGGAGGCTTTGCGCCTGGCTCCGCGTGTGGTTCGGTAAACTTTTCCGCATCGAGGTAAAACCGCGCCCACCGGTCCGCCTGCAGTTCGAGCACCTGGAGGACCGTTCTGTGCCGAGCCTCAGTATCAACCTGCCGGGACCGTTCGACTATCAAGAGGGCCAGTAGTTTATCTCCAGCCGGAGGTAAGCTATACTCCCGAGCCGGGACAATGCGGCAGTGGGCCACTAATGTTTTCTGCCAGCGGTTTGCCGGATGGCCTTTCCTTGGATACCAGCACCGGACTAATCACCGGAGTTCTATCGCACAGTCTCGCCAGCCGGGCCAATCCAACTCGCGAATACACCATTACCTTGACCGCCAGCGACGGTATGGAGTCGGCCTCGACATCCGCGACATTGACCATCCGCAACGTGGACTATACTTTGCTTAGTCCCGGCGACCAGTCGAACTATGAAGGCGATTATGTTTATCTTGACTTGCAATCGTTTTGGGCTTCTGACTATAGTGGTCTGAATATGCAGGCGCCGTTGATGTTTAGTGCGGCGAGTGGCGATGTCCCTAACCGGTTACCGCCCGGCCTTAGTATAGACCCAGCCAGCGGGATCATCAGCGGCACGATCTCCTCCGATGCGGCCAGTCCCAGTAACTCGCCGTATTCCTACTATGTAGTTGTAACCGTGCAGAACCTCGCCGACGGCGACACTTCCACCATCAGCTTCAACTGGATGATCTATGAATATGTTGAAGAGACAATTGATGACACCGCGTCTGGCGAATCGGCCTGTGCAATAGCCTTGGTAGGAGACTGGGCTGATAGCCTTGATGCCAGTTCTGGCGAAAGTGCCGGAGTAGAGGGCGGTAGCAGAGACAGCGGCACAGCCACCGAACTCCAATGCGCATGCCAGGCGACAGTAGATCCCCCAACATCGGCGACCGTTACCTGGGACGACTACCAGAAAGTGGACAACGCCCCTGAAGGTTATAAAGGTTATCATGCCTTGACTGCGTACTATCGTGCCTGGGAGTGGGAGAACACCAGGTATACTGGCAAGCTTATTACGCAGGGCGGTGTAACTACTGCTACAATCGAGGCCAGACCCATTAACTTGAAATTCACGGCTGTCTTCAACAGCAAGGAATCGTAGGTTGTCAAAGGTAAGGAAAACGATGCTCTACTCCAACATGAACGACTCCATCTAAGGTTGGCCGAGTACGTCGCGCAGAAAGCCCAAGCGAATGCTCCCGATTTTGTTGGCAAAGGTACTGCCACCGATGCTGACAAAACTAAGGCTGATCGCCAGGCGAGACGCGCAGCTTACGAAAACCTGAGCAAGCAAATCAAGGCCTATGCAGTGAAATGGTACGCAATTGACGATACTGTCCAACAGGCATATGATAAGGAGACAGATCATAGTCGCAACGCACAACGCCAGGCTGATTGGCAGGCTAACTGGCAGAAGAAGGTGGATGCCATCCTCCAGCAGCACGGTTGGAAATAGAGCGAGCGAGACACTGCCGGCTGTCACCCTAGGAGCGTATTCGGAAAGGAGAAGTCCCGATGTCCGCGCGTCTGGTGTGCAGTTTGTGCCTGGTGGGCCCGGTCGTGTGGATAGCCTTCGCTAGGTCAGATAAGGCAATCGGGCAGGCGACTTTATCGGAGGAGTTACCGGTCATAATCACGCTCCGGCTCAACAAGTCTGAAGTTACACCTGAAGAGACGGTCCGCCTGGAACAGTTGGTTCCAGCCGAGATAGAACTGGAAATCGGCAGGTCTGTTTGGCACGACGTTATTGAAATTGGGCGTTATGATAAGCAGAGCGGCTGCTTAGTGGCTATCAGCGACCCGAGGTTCTACAGGACAATAGAGTACACTGAGGGGTTTGATGAATTGCCACGCTCCCTCGGCGCATCGCATCCCATTCCCTTCAAGATCAAGGATGGCCGGCACAAGGGGATTTGGTTCGAGTTCCGCTCGCGCAGGTTGGGCATTTTTCTTATAACAGCTACGTGGTCGTTATGCGACGGTGGTTACATCACCAGCCAGCCCGTTGTGTTGGTGGTCAAACCACCATTGGATGAGAAGGGACGTCCCATCGTCAAACCCGAGTGGTTGCGGGAAATACCGTCCGTTGTCGAGATTGTCGAGGTGAACAAGGATAAGTAAGACTCTGGAGGCAGGGCTATAAGGACAGAGCCAAGTACCCAGCATGACTCTTAGATGACTTGACTAACAACGATTAGGCGCCGGGTGATGGGAAAGAACTGCTGCCGATTGATAGTGATGAGTAGGTTCCGGTGGCTCGTGACAACGCTAGTGCCGCAATCCGTCAATCTGAGCCGACCTGGGCAGGCGCCGCGGACTAAGGATACGCTCGCTGTCGAAATCGCGGGCATCGCTGGGCTGCAAGGGCAACCAGTTGACGTTACTGTAGAGTGGTACGTCAATGGTCAGCTACGTCTGGCATTGAATGTACCTGGCGTGTCTGCCCCGGCGGTTATCGCTCCGTTTGATTTAGCCCAGCCGGGCAACGGCGATGTCGGGGATGAGATTAAGGCCGTGGTAACGCCCAACGGCAGGCCGCCTATTGTAGCCCCACCCGTCACCGTCGAAAACTCGCCACCACAAGTGACTCGTATGCCTGTGACGGGCTACCAGGCCAATGAAGATGGCATCTACTGGTTCCTGGTTGGCCAGCGTGCGACCATCGAAGTTTATGTGCAGGACGATGATTTAGCCCCCGGCCAGGGCAATGATTCCCTTCGCCTAGAGATTCAAGGCGAGAAGCCTCCCACTCAGGACGGGTGGGATATCAGCGACTATGACAGGACGACCGGCAAATTTGTCGTCAAAGGAACCATTGCCGACCACGGCGATCCCGAGCAGCCCACCAAGTTCTATGAGCTGAACATCTGCGCCAAGGACAACTATGATGCTGGTGATCCGCCGATCGTGTTAGCGGTGACGCACCCTAATTTAAGGCGTATTATTGTTACACCGCCGCTGGGATTAGCCGGCTCGGGTACGGCTACTGATCCATATGAGATAAAGGCAGGGGCTGGACGCTTTACTTTCAGTGTTCGCTTCGAAGGAGTGGGTTTCTCAACCAGGACGATTCCTCTACCTGGAGCTGGGGGCCAACCTATATACTATAGCATTTATGACGACGATCCTATCTGGGACGACAAGATATTGTATGACGTTATCGCCTACGTTCAATATCCGACGCCGCCGACCGCTCGTGGGGACTGGTGGGCGGAGTCGAGCTTTGAGCTATGGGCTGACTCCAAAGGTAGGATTTACAGTAGTTACGGGCATACGGGAACGTGCTGCGAAGGCGTTGTAAAGGAATTGTATTTTTATGTGTGGTGGTACACAGGAACCGGTTGGTTACTCCCCCGGTGGGATTCGGCCGTTTCTCCGGTGTTCTATGTACAGTGGATACCGTAAGTGCAGAACTCCAACAAACTCGGAATTGGACAACCTGTGAAACCTGTAAAATAGGAGATGAGATATGCATCATCCAGTGGCCCTTAGCCTTATCAGCTTAGGATTCATGGCGGCAGTAATCTTTACCCTACTTGGCCCCATGAATGCAGGCCAGGAGGACAAAACGCAAAGTATAGTGAAACAAGTACAAGGAAGATGGAGGCCCATTCGTGTCTGGGCGCTAGACTTCGATGGGAAGATCGTCGAGGCCCCATTAGAAGATTCTGAGATAACAGTGACGTTTCTCGGTAAGCTGGGGCTGGTTCACCGAACAACCGAAAAAGGTCGGGAGGTTGCTCCGTTCGCTTACCTTCTTGACACCAACGCGCAACCGGTCGGATGCGACCAGGTTTCTTACGATGGTTTCGGAAAAACAGGGCGAGTTAAAATCCCAGCGATTATGAAGCTGGAGAATGATCGGCTCTATATCGCCCACGGGCAAATTGAAGGCAAAACAAGACCTAAGTCCTTCAAGGTCGGCAAGGAGCACGGCTGCTACGTGATCCTTATTTTCGAGCGTGTGGACAAACGAGAGTGATAATACGGCGGGGATTTTCAACACACTTGATTGAGTCCTGCTTTTGCTGCGAATAGCTTTGCAAAAACTGCGAAGCCTGATTTTCACTAAACTTGATTAAGGTCTGCTGGTACATAGGTACTCTGGCCGCATTGACCATATCTGATTTCCACAAACTTAATTGAGGCCTGCTCGAACCATTGCGGCGCCCGAGCTGAGGACTATTGCGGCGGCACCGCCGGCGACACGGCAGCCCACCCGGGCGACGACGGCACCGGCATGATCGGCGGCACCACCAGCCAAACGGGCAACGACGCCCCCTGGTGATGGTAGCGACCCATCGCCACAAACCGAGCCGCCGCCTGGCGATGGTAACGACCCGCCCCCCGGCGACGGATCCGATGATCCCAATGATGGGGGTGGTGTTGCTATTCCTAAACTCAATATCGAGAGTACAGTAGTCCACGGTAACGCAGGACAATTTCACATAAGGGCGGTTGGCCAGGGCAAACCTAACAATGATAATAACGCTCCAGGCGGCAAGGGCGCTAACTTTGTGAGCTTTGATGGAGTGTTGCGAGATTTTGGCATAACTGACATCAATTTCGATGTGAATGACACTGGTGGAACGTGGGAATTCTGGATTGAGTTTCACTTATTGAATGATACTGGAAGAATACCCAACAGTCTGAAGCTGCAGCTCGGCTTTGGCACGGCAGACGATTTCGTTAATTCCTACGCAGGAGACGAACTGGACTTCGATGGTCCGATCCCAGATGACGGGGACTTACCCCACGATGCTAACCACAGATTTGTACGCTATCAGGTTGTTGATAATGAAAGGGACGACAGGAGAGTGGTTCTGGAGGGCTGGCAATGGTGGGACGAAGACGAGGTAAGTTGGACACGCGGTGAGAATCAGAGATGGCTGCCCTCTAATCAGGTTACTCAGAAGAACGTTGGTGCGGAACAAGGCACGTTCTTTGTTGTCATTGATATTCCCGACTTCGATAGGGATAGGATGCCACAACACGCCCAAACCGCCAATGGTTACCGCTTCACACTTCGCCTACAATTAAATTAGGCAACTCCAGGATACCTGCCATCCCTTCGAAATAGCGGGAGGAGCAACCATGCAAGTCACCCGTCTGAGACTGCGGCTACTGCTGGCAGTACTCGTATCAATTTCACTAGTTGCAGGTTTCATTGGATTAACTCCAGCCGAATGGAATAAACCGGCTTCTTCAGGTCAGAGTAAACTTCGCGGAGTGATGAACGTATCTGACTTGGAGGATAAATGTGCGCGGATTTTTTCTTCCCCCTATTTCGTTCGGCACATAAGTGTCTGCAAGGACGGTCCCTCCGGTTCGTGTTGGCTGCAGGCTGTCGGTATCGCTAAGCCCTTGTCTGCTCCCCCAGAGGTAATCGAGAAGGTGCGGACTGTTTTCCTTTGTACCATGAGTCCCGACGGTCGTTCGCTCTTTGCCGCTTCTAGGGATGGGCCGATCTTCCATTGGGATGTTATCAACAACCGTTATCTCGGCGATTTCGCCGACTTCTTGAAATTCAAGCGCCAAACCGGCAGAGTTGTCGACTTGCGTTTCTCAAGAAATGGGCGCTGGTTAGTGGCCCGCCATACCTCGGGTGAAATTGTCCTCTGCGACTGGTCGAAACAGCAAGTAGTGCGGCGGTTTACCGACATCGGCGGCGCCGTAGGTTCTGTGGACATTAGTGACGATGGTAGGTACTTAGTCACCACTTGCCTTGCTAATAGCCCCCTGTTGTGGAATACTGTGACGGGGGAAACCCTGTGTTATAGGGCACCCGTCCACTATAGGCACTGGTCGTCAGTAAGAATCACCAGTGGAGGCCACATGTTCGCTTTAGGTTCGCCGTCAGGAAGTGTCATTGATATAATAGAAACGGCATCGGAAGGTCTCCGGTGTCGGATACGCGGGGACATGGAAATTTTCCGTTTTCGTTTCACTCCGGACGGACGGATGCTCGTCGTTGCGCGTGAAGGCGCGATAAGTATTTGGGACCTCTGTGAAAATAAAGAGGTGCTGCGCATCCAGGGCGACAAAGTTTCCGGTGAAGTTGTCCCAGATACGGGGGACCTGGTAATTTACAACGACGGAAAACTCTACCTCTTGCCACACAGCCTATGGCTTAGTAAGTGGGGAGAAGAACCTGAGTCCCATCTCGACGCGGGTGTCTTGGAAAATGCCTGGAATGACCTAGCGGCGAGTGATAGCGCTCGCGCTTTTCAAGCGATGAGGCTCTTCCTTTCCCATCCCAAACAGGCGCTTCGCTTCTTAGAAAAAGCCTTGGTAGTAATGCCGCTGAGCGGCGAGGAAACTGAGCAAGTCTTGAAATATATCGAGCAACTCGCTGCTGCGGAGCCGAGTGCGCGACAAGAAGCTGCCGAGCAACTCCGCCGTTTCGGCTGGCGCGCTTTTCCTTTAATCAAACAAGCTCGAGAACGACATAGGGACCCGGAAGCGCGCCGCCGGTGCAGCCTACTGATTCGGGAGCTGCAGTCCGAAGACAGCCACCGGCTGCGCGAGCTACGCGCTTTGGAAATCCTAGAGTATGTACGCTCCCAACCGGCCGTCGCCCTCGTCCGCAAGCTAGCCGACGGAGTAAGCGATGCTCCGCTCACGATTGCAGCTCGGGAGTCTCTCAGTCGAATAAGCCCAATGTCCCCTTCGGCCGTAACTCCCTGAGCGACGGCCCTCGGCTTTGACGCCACTGGCTTGACCGAGACTAGAACGGAATTTTCTTAGCTACGTCGTCTTGACTAAACGCCGATTCAATACTGCCGAGTTTCCAGCTGATGAGCTGGTCGAGTCGCAGGCCTGGAGTGCCTCTCTGCATCGTCTAGATCAGCTGAACGGACAATTAAAGCAGAGGCGTTTTATTATGAAAGCACCTTCCCTGTGATCACAAACCCATGCCTTGCCAGATTAGCCGGAGATGGGATTGGCTGCCTGGCAATCTCATCCATGGGTACGCTGACAAATGCTCCAAACACCACCCGATGGCCAATCCTAAGCGGGTCCCCATGCCCTGCGCGTAACTGGCCTTCAGGTCCCAGGTGGCTTGCGTGCGGGAAACCTCGCAATAAACTTAATTTACCTTCCCTCATATCACTAAAACAGCCAAAGCCCAATAATCTATAAATGCCGGTTAATCATATAATGCTGAAAGGAACCTTCAGGACTATATTTCCGGGCCGTTGAGCGACGAGAATGGGTGGGCGTTGACTTGTGCGGCAGCGGGAGCTTATCGTAGGCTGGTGTTACTAGCTGAACATGGGAACGTGCTCGTTGACCTATACACTGGCGGGAGCGCCTGCAGGTGTTAGCGTTATTTATGTAGACGCTAACAACGCGGGTCTGGATCCCAGCGCCTACTTGCAACGCACCATCGCCTATAGCAACGTGCCAAGTAACGAACCACCTAGAGATTTCCACGTCACGGTAACAGTGACCGCTAGCACCGACTCGCCGCAAATCCACACCTATACCTTCACCTGGACGATTCGCGATACTAATCGCATCCAGGAACTAGGGCCATGCTTTAACCGCCCAAGCTTCCCGTTGCCTGAAAGGATAGTAAGCGCTCGACCTAGGTGCTGAATTGCTCCGACGCCTTCCGCGTGCAACGTGCCAGACGCAGCCGCTTGCGCTTCCCAATGCTCGGGTCTACGTAGTCAATGAGGGGTCAGATGAGATGGCTAATTTCTGCATTAGTGCTTCCGTTTCCTAGTGCTCGGGTCTACGTAGTCAATCCCCCATAAGGCACTTGCTTTGTGGTTACGAGTACGAAACCGAACTAGGCTAGTTCTAGCAATCTCTTACTACAAGGTCCGATCGCTCGCAAAAAAGCGGAGCAGCCCCTAGATGTGCACTCTACCTACAAGTGCGCGGATAAGTACTTACTATAAAGCTGCTTATAGTGTTCAGAAAAGACTTTTATAGCCTGGCAAGAAATGATAGGTACTTACTATAAAGCCGCTCATAGTCCTATTCCCTTACCACGCATACCGACGACCCGAAGCCTGAACCGAAGCAGTGTAATAGTGTAATCGTCGCTGCATGCATCCGGGGGACCATAATCCCTAAGGTTATGGCGGGGAACCACTCTGCTGTTTCGTGGCCTCCGGCGATGCACCATCCGCGGTGCACATCGTACTATCTATTGTTCGCCAGCTTTCCGCTCATAGAGGATGCCTACGATTTCTCCGCCCAGGTATTGGCGTTATAGACTTCCACTTCACATGGCACTCGGTCTAACAGCGGTCGCATGGCATTAATCAATGGTTTCTCGTAGCCATATCACGGTGGTTTCTCTTTCTGCTTCTGGCAGTTCGAGGACAATCTCGTCATGTACCGCAGCTATCAACTTAGCGTTCGGGCAACGCGAGCGGCTTTGCAACAGAGTTGTTATCGCACGTTTCTAACTGTCGGCCCCAGAACCTTTTAGCGGGCAATTGAGCCGTACCGACAGTGCGGCTCCCACTGCTAACTTAGGTCGCCGCCCTAACCACGTCCTAGTTTCGTTGGCACGGCTTTGTTGAACACTAAGTTGCCATCTTTGCACATCCGGATACACCTCACAAACCTTCGCCCGCGACTCTTTCCCCTGATCGGACGACATCTTTATATTATATACACTAGTATACTATGTAAGACGGTCTTCATAGCTCACGTTCGTCTAGCGCCATATTTCTGCTACATACCCCTTTGGCATAGCGGCGGAGCTTCTTAGACCCAATGTCGTATATCAGCCCAGATTCTAGGCCTCTTGCTAGCTGGCGCTCTTCTTTGCTTACTACCGGTTTTCCCAGCACCCAACGGGCGGTATGCTCGTGTAAATCATCTCCACGTTGGAAAGCCTCTCCAATCCCGCCAGACATGACATATGGGCCACCAGGCGCAGTTCAATTTGTGAATAATCCGCCATAACCAAAAGACAGTCTGATGGAGCTGAAACGGTGCCACGAAAATCACCTCTGGGCAATTGTACTAAATTCGGATTTTGACAACTCATCCTACCTGTGGCGCAGCCGATCTGGTTCCATTGTGGGTAGACCCGTCCACCGTCCACTCACTCCGCTATGTTTTTAGCTAGCTCCCATTGCTTAGTTACGCGGCGATAGGCCAGCAGCTATTCTGCGAGCGGATGGTTGATGGTATGCAAAGTCTCCGCCTTAGCTTTGGTAATAGGGAACCCAAGCTGTGCAAAGCACTTTATTATCTGCTCATACGAATTTGGATTGAACGTGGAACGCATGACCGACTGAACCAGTCGGGTCATTTCTGCCCATAATCGCGCCACACCTGCTTCCGTTTCTCGCAACTGGCGTTGCAGTTCATCCATGTCTACTGGGACGCCAGTAGCTGTTATCCAGACTATTGCTGGCAAGGCTCCCCACTCCTGTAAGGCAACATTATCTAACTGGACATTCGCTATTTCCACGTTTAGTCGATCCTATAGGATGGGTAGCACGGCCACGTCTATGCCCGCACAAACTTTCTGGGCTTCGGTCAGCGGCCCCGACCAGTCGCAGGTCTCCAACTCTTTCTCCCGCGGAAAACTTAAGTATCTCTCACAACAGTCCGCCAAACTCCAATGCAATTTCTCTGCCGCATGTATTAGCTGTGCTGATAACATCTGGTCGAAACAGCGGTCGGGTGGTTCCTATCCTATCTGCCACAAGAAGAGCAAGTCGAGCACCATATGGAACCATACAAGGTAAGACCCTTGCAACCCCTCTAGGACAGCTTGTATTGTATCGAAGTTTCAGTCCCTTATTAGTCGGGGTCTAAATTGAGATCAGGCTGTACACTGCAAACGCTTTCTCGTTGTCCATGCGTTTCACTCCCCTATTGGTCAGGGTCTAAGTTGAGATCACCGGCCTTGGCTGGGGAGTGGTCCTAGGCACCAAAGTTTCAATCCCCTATTGGTCGGGGTCTAAGTTGAGATATAGCACTGGACCACACGAGACCATTTGCGACACCGTGTTTCAATCCCCTATTGGTCGGGGTCTAAGTTGGGATGCGTCCCGTCAAAGAGGGTAAACCTATGAGTACCTCCTGTTTCAATCCCCTATTGGTCGGGGTCTAAGTTGAGATGAGGGCGCCAGCCCTCAGAATGACAGTTTACGGAACCCGTTTCAATCCCCTATTGGTCGGGGTCTAAGTTGAGATTCCCCAGAGGAATTGCTGAAAAAGCCATCACTAATGCGTTTC
>BEIM01000040.1 GCA_002898995.1 bacterium HR36 | reverse complement strand
CCACCGCCCAACCATGGACCCGATATTTTCGCATCCTGCGCGAGCCAGATAGCTGGTGGTTGTGCGGCTTTTACGCGGTCACTTTCGGGGGATTCGTGGGGCTGGCCAGCTTTCTTAATACGTTTTACCGCACTCAATACGGCGTGCATCCAGTCGTGGCCGGCAATCTGGCTACGATTTCAGTGCTGGCGGGTTCTTTCCTACGCCCGGTCGGTGGCTATCTCGCTGATCGATTCGGTGGCGTGCGCATCCTGACGCTGATTTACGGCCTAGTCGCCGTAATCCTGACTGCGTTAGCTTGTCACCCTTCCGTCACTGTAACTACGGTGCTCTTCACTGGCACACTGGGACTCCTTGGTATAGGCAACGGTGCTGTGTTTCAACTCGTACCGCAACGCTTCCCCAGGGAACTCGGCGTTATCACTGGCTTGATTAGTGCTGCCGGCGGTCTGGGCGGATTCTTCCTGCCCACCTCGCTGGGTCTGTTGCGCGATTGCACTGGTTCGTATGCCGGCGGGTTCGCCACTTTCGCCGCGATTTGTCTTGCCAGCGCGGTCGCCATCGTTCATATCACCCGCGCCTGGTACGGCATTTACATACGCACCGGCGGACTGGCTTCGTTGCCTGTCGCTTCAGTTTCCGAACCTCTCCTCGCCCAGGAAGGTTCGTGAAGCGCCCAAGAAAAATGCCCGTGCGTTGGGTAAAAACCGCAATACGCCACGCTATGTACTCGCAGCGGTGGAGTTGACCCGAAGATGAGATCTCTTACAATGCCAGTGGTTCGCTAGGGGTGCTTGCCGACGAGACTGGCAGGCTGAGAGCATACCCTCGGGACCCGATCCGGGTAATACCGGCGTGGGGAAGCGAACGGCTCATCAAATGCGGTTCCTCTCCTCGTCCCGATCGCGTGTCCCGTCCAACAAACCAAGCCGGTACCTTGCATACCAGGAGTTCGCGGCATGGCCAGGACGCAAATCGAAGCTGCCCGTCAGGGAGCGATCACTCCCGAGATGCAATTCGTAGCCGAGCGCGAAGGCCTCGACCCCGAGCTAGTCCGAAGCGAGGTCGCGCGCGGGCGCATGGTCATTCCTGCTAATATTGTGCACCTCCGGAAGGGACTGCAGCCGATCGGTATCGGTATTGCTGCCAAGTGCAAAGTCAACGCGAATATCGGTAACTCCGCGGTAACCAGTAACATTGAGGAAGAACTGGAAAAACTCCGGACCGCGATTGCCTGGGGCGCTGATACGGTGATGGACCTATCCACCGGCGGCGACCTCGACGCTATCCGGCAAGCCATCATTGACGCTTCACCAGTACCGATCGGCACCGTGCCGATTTATCAGTGCGTGAAGGAGGTCAAAGACATCCCCGATCTCACACCGCAGCAGTTACTCGATATGGTGGAAAAACAAGCGCAGCAGGGCGTGGACTACATGACCATCCATGCTGGAGTGCTACTGGAATATATCCCGCTGACGCGCAACCGCGTTACAGGCATCGTCAGCCGCGGCGGTTCGATCATTGCCGAGTGGATGATTGCCCACCGCCAACAGAATCCCTGGTACACCCACTTTGACGAACTGTGTGAGATCATGCATGCCTACGACGTCACCTTCAGCCTGGGCGACGGGCTGCGGCCGGGTTGCTTGGCTGACGCAAACGACGAGGCCCAGTTCGCGGAATTGAAAACACTGGGCGAGTTGACACTGAAAGCCTGGCAGCACAATTGCCAGGTGATGATTGAAGGCCCAGGGCATATTCCGTTGCATTTAGTGCAGATGAACGTGGAGAAGGAGATGGAAATGTGCTACGAGGCCCCGTTCTACGTATTAGGGCCGCTGGTAACCGATATTGCTCCGGGTTACGACCACATTGCCTCGGCCATTGGGGCGGCCGTCGCCGGCTGGGCGGGGGCTTCTCTGCTGTGTTATATCACACCGAAAGAACATCTCGGTTTGCCCAACAAAGAAGACGTCAAGCAAGGGCTGATTGCTTACAAGATTGCCGCTCACGCCGCGGACATTGCACGGGGCCGCAAGGGCGCCCGCGATTGGGATGATGAGTTATCGCGGGCACGCTTCGCTTTCGATTGGAATCGGCAATTTGAACTGGCCATCGATCCCGAAACCGCCCGGAAGCTCCACGCCGAAACCCTGCCGCAGGAGGTGTTCAAGTCGGCGAAGTTCTGTTCCATGTGTGGTCCGAAGTTCTGTTCGATGCGCATCACCCAGGACCTGCGCAAGATGGCCGAGGAAGCCGAAAAAATCACGCTCGCGGTAACCGGATAATTCCCCAGTCGACTTTCTCGTAAACTAGGGCGTCTGAGTCACGTCCTGGCCCGCGCTGGGCGATGCACTCGGCCGAGCTGGGTTCATGGCTGGCGCTCGGTAACGCTCTTGGCACCACCTCCCGCACGCGGCTTGCCTGCGGCTAGCTGCTCGCATACATTCTGCTTGAGCCTCACAGTCCGTCAGTCACTGAGCAGGAGGTTGAACCATGCAGCAACGATACGGTACGCGGCGGGGATTCGCACGGGCGGATTTGCTGGTTCTGGTAGTGGTGGCGTTGGTCTTGCTGGCCTTGCTTGCCCCTTTGCTCGCACGTGCGCAGCAGACCGCAGACGCCATGCGATGCGCCAACAATCTTTCGGAGATCGCGCTCGCCTTTCACAACCTGCACAATGATTACAACATCTTCGCAACTGGCGGCGGACATGCGGCACAAGGGCGGGCTTACCGGCTGGGAAACAAGTTCGAGCGCCATCCACCATTAGGTGGCGTATTGGCTCCAGGAGCGGATGCAGTCCCGCCACCTTATCAGGAATGGGGCTGGGCCTACCAAATACTGCCCTACATCGAGCACCTGCAGGTCTGGAAATCCCCGAAAGATGATGACATTCGGCAGACGCCAATCAGCGTGTATTTCTGCCGGCTGCGTCGGAAGCCGAGTTTGAACGAAAAGAACGCCAAGGGGCTGCAAATGGCGGGCATAGATTACGGGGGTAACGGCGGAATTACTGGGCCGGTAAAGGCCGTGCAGAGGTTGACGCCAAGAAGTTATAGCCCGCCTTATGGCGATTACACCGCCACGGGTCTGGTAATCCGCAGCTCCAGCTGGTATCCTGAAAAAGGGCCAAGATTGCGTAGCGTTTCCCTGGACGGGGGAGTTCCAGACGGAACTAGCAACACGATCCTGCTTGCCCACAAGCGGATGCAACTTGACAAGGTCAACAAAAATCCCGCCAATGACGATTGGAGTTTCGTGGACGGTTGGGGCGAGGACACGATTGTTCGCTATCATCCGGAAGATGCGAAATTGCAACCGCAGCAGGATAATCGCGACCCCGTGCCGGAATTCGCGATGGGGTCTGCCCATCCCCAGGCCATGCCGGTAGTGTTCACTGACCGTTCCGTACGCCGTATTCGCTACACCGCTAAGCCGGAGACGTTGGCGGCTGCCATGATCCGCGACGACGGCGTAGGCTTCGATTTGAAAGATTTGGAATAATTTTTCGCCTCACACTAGAAGGCTGCTCCGGGCCGTTTGCGAGATCCCGCGCGATCGAATGTGGGGCTGTTTTCACTGAGCGGGCCTTGCAGTAAGCCGCACTCCGCAGCGAAATCCTGATGCCGAGCGTCATCCGGCCGGAAAGGCGGCACCAAGTCCGCCGATGCAGGTTCGCAACAGACCAGCGCGGCACTCGGATAACCCGTCGAACACCGACGGGGCAAATTTAGGTCACGCCGGGTTGGGATGAACAAGTCGCGGCATCAACTATGGTGGCGGCGGCGCCGAATGGCATCGCGCAGCTGGGCAGCCCGTTCGTAATCCTCCCGGGCGACGGCTTCCGCTAACTGCTCCTGCAATGTGGCATCAATATGGTGCATTTCGCGGATTTGTTCCTGCATTTGGCGGAGATGGCGCACCATGGGGTCTTCTTCAAAACGGTCCAGCAGGGCGTGTTTTTCGTAGAAGGCGCGAATCTGCTCGATGCCATGATGCAATTCGTCAATGGCGGTCTCGGGATCATTCCGTTCCAAAGCTAAACCCGCGGTGGCCTGAGCACGGTGGAAATGCACAAACCCCCGATATTGCTCATGGGCCAGGGCGTATTCTTCATCAGGAGCATAGCGATTGACGAAATCCATGAAGGCGAGGGTATGATCGGCGTCCGCGATCGCACGCTCGTACAGCCGCAACGTCAGCCAGCAGATACGCCGATGGTAATACTGAAGAAACTCCCGGTCGGCCTCCTGACATTGCTCCGCATTCATGCGGAATCGCTGGCCCGAATTCCGCGCTCGAGCCGCCTGATCCCGCAAATAGTCCAAATACGTTAGGAAACCATGTGGCCTTTGACCGTCAGGGCGACCCTCCAACTCCATTTGCAACACGCCTAAATCCACGCGCATTTGCAATACCTGTCGGCCATCCTGCGCATCCACCAGTCGTGCTTGCACTACCCCAGGACGGAAATCCCACCCTGCTAACGCCTCATCAATATCCTTCGGCATGGTCTTCTCCAGCGTGTCGTTAACATTGTACCACTTACGCATCGTTCCCGAAAAACATGCGACGGGCCGCAGACAATTCATCGAAGCCACGACCACCGTTTCCTTAGCAAATCTATAGCTTCGGAGCGCTTCGCGACGCGGAGGGGCGTGGTGCAAGAGCTTCGCCGGCTAAACGCAACGGTCGCTGTCTGCGTTACAACTCCACGCCGCTAGGCGCAACCTCGCATGTAAGGTATGGCCGCTCACCAGTTAGCTATCGCGCCCGCGCAGGAAGAACGAAACGACTGCCCTCGCAGGTGATCGCCTTAGGCGATACGAACAACGCCTCTAGAAGAAGAGAACGTACAGCGCACCGTTTCGTGCGAACTCACCCGCCAGGACAAGATATTTTTGGAGGATTACGCGAGGCCAATCACCGCCGTATGGCGTGTTTCATGATGACGGACATGTCCAGGTCATGGGACCGGTGGGCCTATGGGCAAGCCCACGGTTGGCACCAGGGCCACGCCGGAAAGGCCGCGAAAAGTTATATTGCCGGAGAAGCGCACCCAGCGGCGATCGCTATGCACGACTGCCTGGCCGCTTACCACGGCACCAACAGGTACCACGAGGACTCCAGGATTGCCTCCCGGCGGCAACTGCGGTCCCTGGTCATCATCATCGTGGCGTGCCGGCAAAGGATCGGCCATGCTGATCGGACCGAGTCGGTTGCGACCTACCTCGACTCCTATGGTAATCGGTACCGCTAAACGCCGCAGCATCTCGCTACCACTGATTGGCAGAGGCGGCCGATAGAACGGGTCAATCCCGAGGCGGTACACTTCCAGAGGCACGACCTGGGCGATTTGCTGCCGGCGCCCCTGAGTAAGTTGTGCGCTAAGTGTGATCGGCTCTCGCACGACCGGAACCACCTCGCGGCGAATGTGTTCCTGCGGCGTGCCGCGATGCGTAATGATTTCCACCACCGCTTTGCCACCAATCGGCCGACCCCACCGCGGTTTCACCGTGATTCGGTATTCGCCTGCATAGGCCTGGGCCGCACTGTAAACTTCCGTTTGCTCCGCGCTGTCGAGGTCAGCTTGGAGCAACCCGCCCCCGGGTGTCGTCCGCTGCGTTACCGAGCAGACGGTACCGGTCGGCTCGCTGACTTCGAGGTCGAGATCGGCGTCTCCTTCCCAGAGCAAACGAATGACCAGGTCTCGGCGAGCGAAGTCGGCTTCGCGCAGTGTGAGGATATCGGCGTCCTGCCCTCGCCCCTCCTTGCGCAATCGCTCCGCCAGTTCTTCGAGTTGCCGGCGCGCTTGCGCGTGGAGTTCGGCACATTGCACAGGCCAATCACGGCTCAGCAACTCCACCACCGCCCAGCGGGCTGTCGCTGCATCCTTAGCCCGCACTGCCAGTTGCAGGGCGAAGAGATAAGGATGCGGCACGTCCGGGTTCTGTTCGGCGGCCAGTCGCGTCAGCGAGATAGCGTTACTATATTTGCCGTGCCGCGCCAGCACTTCTGCCCCCTGCAGCAGCCCGAGGGCATCGCTGGGCCGGAGGTCTGCGGCCGACAACAGACATCGCACTTCCTCTTCAGGATCACCATGTTGCACGCGAATGGCCAAGGCGATCGCTTCGAACATCCAGTCGCGGGCGACCCCGCCTTGCCGTAGTCCGGCTTTGAGCAACTCAGCGGCGTGGTTCCAGTGGCCAGCCGCCGCCAATGCTGCGGCGCCGGCAAAGAGCACATCAGCATCCACGGGGCGATTGCTCTGCGCCAAGACCTCCTGCCAAGCTTTGCGCGGGTCCAGCTGGGCGGCGACCACGCGCCCCCGAGCACGCAGCGCTTGCATGGCCACCAGCCCGCCAATCACCCCTTCCACATCGCGGCTCAAGTCGGCTTTTGCTAGGAAGCGCTCACGCCCCTCTACCATTCCCATACCGCCTCCAGGCTGGGCGGCTGGCAATGTCAGGGTACGGCTCTCCCGCTCGTGCATGCGAGCGGTTGCGCGTACCACCAGGGCAAACGCCGGGTCATAGTAGCCGATGTAATTTGCCAAGAGCGGATTGTAGTCTTGCGGCGGTTGCTGACCCATCATGGTTAGCATCATCATGTTCATTGGGTCAATGTACCAATCACCCGGCCCGCCTACGACTTGCTTGATCAACTCAATAAGCATGAAGGAACTATTCTGGGCAAAGAGATTGGGGCCACCCAAAGCCATCATGCCGCCGAAATTCATGCCGCCCATCATCATGCCCATCATCATGCCGCCCATCATCATCATGCCTGGGAATCCGCCCATCATCATCATGCCTGGGAAACCGCCCACCATCATGCCGGGGAATCCACCTACCATCATGCCCGGGAAACCGCCCACCATCGCACCGGGAAAGCCACCCGCAAAAGCTCCAGGAATGCCCCCGATCGCTGCACCCGGCATGCCGACCATCATGGCACCCGGCATCCCCACCATCATCGGGCCGCCCCAGAACATCATGGGAATACCCATTTGGAACCCCATGCCGAATATCATCGTCGAGAGCTGGAATGGATTGCCGCCAAATAACGGCGGAATTACTAGTTCCGGAACCGGATAGACGCGCAGCACTTTCTCGGCAATCGCCTTCTGGGGACTGGTAATTTCCACCGTATCGCGGCGGATGATATAGGTTGCCTGGGGTTCGACACTGGCCAGCACATCGTGCAAGATCATCCCCAATGACATGTGCTGGCAACGCACGGTCTTTTTCAGCAGCAGTTGTTCTGGGTCGAATTTAGCCGCTTCTTCCCCGAACGCTTCGAAATCAATGCGGATGGGGATGTTGAGCTTTTTCTCTATGGTGTCGATCACGATCTTCAGCGGGGTGTCTTGCGGGAAAGAAACTGGCAGTAGCGGACTCGGTTGAGACAGCATGCGTTCAATTTCCAGGGCGCGCTCTGAGGGCGCTTCCCCGAGATAACTCACCAGCCAGCGCTTAATGCGATGCCGCGACAATTCGTTCCAGTTGCGGAAAATCTTGGTCTCGTAAAAGCTCGCTGGGGCAAAGGCAATCGGCGGTTCGTCTGGGAAGGGGACGTGCGAACGTTCAATTTCGAGCATGGCTGCCAGGAACCTGGCTCGCCGTTCCGACACCAAACGTTGGGCCTCGCCATAGTACCGCTGGGACAAAGCCTGAGTGGAAGCAGCGACGCCCACCGGCTCTTCGGGCGCCATTTGCTGAATTTGCAGACCCTTACGATACGCTTCCATCATCCGATTCGCCTGCACCAGCACTTGAAATTGCTGCATGGCCTCGCGGATGCGGGCTTGCTCGTCCTGGACCTGCGCTTGGCGGCGAGCCATCTCCTGCGCCGCGACTTCACGGGCCTGGGCCTCGGCTTCGCGTTGCCGCTGTTGTTCCAGTCGCCGTTCCACATTGCGAATGCCCGCTGCCAGCCGCTCTAATAGTTGCTGCCGGACTTGCGGGGAAATCTGCGTCTCGCGGGCCAGCGTCTCGGAAAGGAGCTTCAAACGAGCGAGCAATTCGTTTCCTTCAGCGACGGTCAACTGCCGGTGTAAAGCTCGCAGCAACTGGTCTACTTCGGTTTGCAACTGCTGTTCGTAGACACGCAGGCGCTGTTCCTGGCGTTGTAAGAGGTCTGCAGCCAGAGGATCGGGCTTATTGCCAGCAGCTGCTGCACCGCCGCCGGCCCCGCCCGCTGCTCCTCCAGCTTGCGCTAATGCGTTTGCCAAAATCTCCCGCCGCCGTTCCGCATCGGGAGCACTCTGTAACCGTTCCACCAGCCGCACTGCCGCTCGCGCTTCCGGATTATGAGGATCCATTTTCTGGGCTTGCTCGAAAAGTTGGCGGGCCAGGTCGAGTCGCTCCAAACGCACCGCCATTCTTCCCTGGGCCAACAATTCATCGCGCACCAGCAGGGCTTGCTCGCGTGCCATCACCAGCATGCGATCGGCAGGCAGCAACGCCGGCGCATCCTGGTGCCGTTTGGCTTGCTCCACCAAAGCCGTCAGGAAAAACAGCGTGACCTCTGGCGCTATAACCTTTTCTTCCTGTCCGACTTCTACCACCTGGTCGCCAACAAAACCTTTGACCTTCCACTGGAATTTCTGAGGCAACTGGCGGAGTTGGCCGACGACGAGGGTCGGCGTGTCGGCACGCAGCGGTGGCAAACGCGCGGGATAAAACTCGGCGACTTCGTCCGGTAATCGCCATTCCGTCGGGTACAAGACCGCGGCATCCAGTTGTGCCAGCCATTGTTTCCAGAGTTCGGGCACCTGGAAGCGAATATCCACACGCCACACCGTGCCTCCCGTGCCGCCCGTCATCCCGTGCAGAAACTCAAAATCCAGCCGAAAGCCGATCGGCACTGCGTAAAAATTGACCCGCAAACGGTTAAACTGCTCGGCATAGCGTAGCCGCTCCTGCAGACTGATTGGCCGCAACGTGCTCATCCCATCTCCGATATACACGATTACCTGCTGCCGGCCGGGCCGATTTTCCAGCAGCTCGAACGTGCGGTCCAAGGTCACCTTGAGGTCAGCCGCACCCATCGGCGTAATGTCCGCCAACTCCTGCAAAGCTTTCTGCAACGCCTCGTCTTTCTTTGCGACGTAACCAGGCGTGATCTCTTTGGGTTGAGTGTTCACCAGGACAATGCGTACGCGATCCTGGTCGCCTAATTGCTGAGCCAATTCGCGTAGTAACGCCAGCTGCACGAGCCAGTTTTCGCCGGCCTGGCTCGCAGTGGTATCGAACAGGACAACGAAATCGCGGGGCTGCCGGGGTGCGGCATCCAATTTTGGCTGGAGCTTGACTGCAAACAAGATGCGGTGATCCTGCGTTTCGTAAGTGAGCACGCCCGGCTGACGTAGTCGGTCTTGCGTGAGGCTCTGCACCACATTGCTACCGACCGCTCCGTTTCCGTTCGCCTGGCCAGTGTTTCGGGGCTGGACAGGATCGCCCAGCAACGCACTGGCCCCACACAACACCGTTATGGCCCCCGCGACCCACACCACCTGTCGCCGTAGCTTCATAGCCGATTCTCCCCCGCGAATGGTGCGCGATTGCCGCGACTTTTTCCTACTCCAGTTCGCTGCGATATGGAGCGCAAGCCTGGCGTAGTTTACCAACTAAGCGCAGGCGAATTTCCCAGCCTGAATGGGCTGGCTCTTGTTTACATTGTAGTCTGCGGGCACGGCTCATGCCAGAACCAGCCTGTCTAATTGCCTTTTGCATCGATCCTGCGCCGCCCGCATGATCGTCACGGTCGGAATCACCGTTGGCAACGGCCCGCGCATATCTCGATCCCCCGAATCCTTCACGCTCCAGCCCGTTCCACCGAATGACCTATCAGAATCCATGGTAGCTTACGCGTCCCAGCATTACAAGCCGCTTTCGCCTGCACCATGGGGCTATGCCATCCAATAAACGCGCCGGCCACAATGGCTTGCGCATGGTAAGTCGTACAGAGTGCATCCCGGATGACGTCTGGGTGCGCTGTCGCCTGGCTGTGCGGGGTTTCGGTAATTGTCGATCTCCTGGCGGGCACGATGGTTTTTTTCCGCGGAGATTCTTCCCTCGCTGATAAGGTTCAATAACAGTTTGCCATGGCCGGCGATACTTTGCTGACATAACGGGGTTAAAGCAACGTGAGGCCATCTATAAACAGCCGCCCTGGCCTGCGACACCACTGCGCGATACAATTTGCAAAAGCACCAGAGGCCAGATTTGGAACAAGCCACGCCGTGAGGCCTCAAAGGGTGGCCTGCGATATCGCCCACCATCATCCCGCCGATACCATCCCGCCTGGAGGATTGCCATGCACGACGCTGCGGTTCGTCGAGTCTTGTGTTGGGGTATAACTCTAACGGCAGTGCTTCTTGTTCCCTCGTTGGCTCAAGCGGAGCCTATTAACTTACCAGATGGAACCGTTGTCGAGCAACCGGATTTTGGGAAACACGTGGTCGGTTTGCTCAGTCGGCACGGTTGCAATGCTGGTGCCTGCCACGGTTCGTTTCAGGGCAAAGGGGGCTTTTTCCTGAGTCTGTTCGGCTATTCGCCGGAAAAAGATTACCTGGCGATAACCCGGGACGGCAACGGCCGGCGCATCAACATCGTGGACCCCGATCAAAGCCTGCTGCTATTGAAAGCGACGGGCCAGATTCCACACGGTGGCGGCCAACGTTTCGCGAAAGGTTCCTGGCAGTATCAGATTTTCCGGGAATGGATCGCGCGCGGAGCATCCTGGGAGCCAACGAGCCGCGCCAAGCAAGTCCTGAGTATGCGGCTCGATCCGGGCGAACATGTCTTCCGCCGGGAAGGGGAGAGCAAACAATTCCGCTTGCTCGTGCGGTTCAGCGACGGCAGTGAGGAAAGTCTGGCGCAGTTTGCCGATTATCGCGTGGTGGATGACTACGTGGCCGAAGTGGCACCGGGTGGGTTGGTAAAGGTCATGCGGCCAGGCGACACCGTGGTCGTGGCGGGCTATCGAGGATTGGTGACCACGGCCCGCGTTATCCTGCCCGTCCCTGTGGACAAGAATTTCACCTTTCCGCAGGTGGCAGTGCACAACTACATTGACGATTTGGTGCTCGAAAAACTCCGCAAGCTCAACATGGTACCGTCGGATCCGGCTTCGGACGAAGAATTCCTCCGCCGCGTCTATATTGACACAATCGGACAGCTGCCGACACCAGATGAAGTGCGGCAATTCCTAGCGGACAAGAGTCCCGACAAGCGCAACCGCAAGATCGAGGAATTGCTGAATCATCCGCTGCACGCGGCGCTGTGGGCTACCAAGTTTTGCGACATCACCGCCAATAACGTGGATCGCATGGAACAGCCGGTGCAGATGCGTCCGCGGCGTTCCAAAGCCTGGTACGACTGGTTCCGCAAACGCCTGGCGGAGAACATGCCCTACGACCAAATCGTACATGGTGTGCTTTGCGCCACCAGTCGCGATGGCCAGACCCCGCAGGAGTACGTGAAGTGGGCGGTGGAGTTTGAGCAGCAGCTGGCTCGGGGTTTTGAAAGCAACTACGCGGAGCGAAAATCGCTGGATCTATTCTGGCGGCGTGTGCAAGGCAACAACTTCAATTTCCCGATCGAGGAAATGGCCGAACACACGGCAGCCGCGTTCCTCGGCATCCGCATCGAATGTGCTCAGTGTCACAAGCATCCGTTTGACCGCTGGTCGCAGGTGGATTATCGGCAGTACGCCAATATCTTCGCCCAGGTGAAATTCGGCATTCCGCGCGATGCCCAGGCGGCTATTCAACAGGCGAATGCCGAAATTCGCAAGCAGGCGGGCGCTGCCAAGCCGAATCAGCTGCCGACCATTCGCGAAATCTACGTGGACAACACCGCGCTGCGACGGCTGCCTCATCCAGACACCAACGACATTCTCCCGCCGAAAGCGCCAGGCGGCCCAGAATTCACCTATGACGGTGATTGCCGTGAGCAACTGTTCCGCTGGATGGTGCAACCCGACAACCCGTATTTCGCCCGCGCCTTTGTCAACCGCGTCTGGGCGCATTATTTCGGCATCGGCTTGGTCGAGCCAGTGGACAGCTTCTCAGCAGCCAATCCACCTTCCAACGAAAAGTTGCTTGACGCACTGGCCCGCGACTTTGTCGCTCACAAATTCGACATCCGTTATCTTGAACGCACGATACTGCAATCGGCCACTTATCAGCGCAGCAGCAAGCCCAACCAGTACAATGTTCACGACCGCAACAACTACTCCCGCGCTTATCCTCGCCGCATGATGGCAGAGGTCTTTGTGGATGTAATGAATGGCGCGTTAGGGACAACGGAAGAATTTGGGCCGGAGGTCCCGCGGGGTAGCAAAGCGATTGAGGTGGCGCCGAACCGCATCAACGCGAACACTCCGGCAGCCATCGCCTTCCGCGTGTTTGGCCGGCCTTTGCGGCAGACGACGTGCGAATGCGAACGCACTCCCGAACCGGCGCTGCCGCAGACGTTGTTCCTGATGACTGAGACGGCGGTCTTGCGCAAAATCGAGACCGGGCGCTTGCCGCAACTGTTGCGTTCCGGTAAATCCGATGCCGAAATCCTCGAGGAGCTTTTCCTGGCCACCTTATGCCGCTATCCTACCGAGAAAGAAAAAACCGAAGCCCTGGCACATGTGGCGAAACGCGGACGCAATAGCGGTTTCACCGATGTGCTTTGGGCTCTGGTGAACTCCCGTGAGTTCGTGCTCAACCATTAAACACCCGCCGGCTGACCCCAAGGGGAGTTGTGGGTCGGCCTGACCGAGGCGCTCAGCCTCAGCCCCGGGCTGATGCCCTCACCTACCGTCTCCATTCGGGGCCGCGAGGAATGTGCCATGGCCGCTCGTACCTGGACCGATTGCGAAGGTTTCCACCGCCGAGATTTTCTCAAGCTGGGCACTGCCGGGCTGCTCGGCTTGACCCTGCCGGAATTGCTCCGCCTGGAAGCGCAAGCTTCCCCGCAAGCGCGGGCCCGTGCCAAAGCCAAGAGCATTATTATGGTTTGGTTAGCTGGTGGCCCCGCCACCATTGACATGTGGGACTTGAAGCCTGAGGCGCCCGAAGGTATCCGCGGCGAATTCAAGCCCATCAAGACCAACGTGCCCGGTATCGAGATTTGCGAACATTTGCCCATGATGGCCAAGGTCATGGACAAGTGCACGATCGTGCGCTCGCTGTATCACAACATCGGAGCTCACGAATTGGGCACGCTGTACATGACCACGGGCAACCGGCCGTCGCTGTCCATCAAATATCCATCCCTAGGCTCGATTTGCGCTAAGGTGTTGCCGACGCCCCGGGGTGTGCCGCCTTACGTAACCTTCGGCCTGCTCCGCAATGGTAATGCTGGCGGTGGCGGCTACCTCGGCACGGCGTACAACCCCTTCGAGGTCGAAGGCCAGCCCGGCAGCAAGAACATGCGCGTGCGGGGGATCTCCCTGCCCACCGGCTTCTCCTTGGAAGACCTGGAGAATCGCAACAAATTGCTGGAAACTTTCGACG
>BEIM01000039.1 GCA_002898995.1 bacterium HR36 | reverse complement strand
GAAAATACCGGTACCGAGCCGCTGGTCACCTTGCGCTACTTTGGCCCCGACACCAATCCAGACGCTCCGAATGTCGGCGATCACAAACGTCTGCGGCACTAATAATCTGCATCGGCCGCGATAGACGGTGACTTATGTCCCCTATGAGCAGGGCAGGAGAGGCTTGGCCGTACTGTGCAAGACCGATAAAAGGCAACTTATTGCAGGAGGAAGGCACACATGAAGAGGGTATCTATCGGCAGCTGGGCGTACGTCTTAGGGCCTTATAAAAATAACCCGGTGGATTTTCATACCGTGCTGCATAAATTGCAGGATATGGGATTCGATGGTGTCGAGTTAGGGGGTTTTCCTCCGCACCCCAATCCCGACCAGTATGATACGCCCAAGAAACGGCAAGTGCTCCGCAAGGAAGTTGCCGACCATGGCCTGGAATTCTCCGGCTTAGCAGCTAACCTCTGGATGCACAAGGTTATTAGTGTGCCCGACAGTGGGCCTTATATAGCGGAGTTCGCCCGCAACGTCCTTTTCGCTGAAGACCTGGGCATTGACTTGATTCGCGTGGATACATTAGAACCGCCCGATGTTTTTGAGAAAACGGGGATTGATCCCCGTCTCGGACGGGAGCGTATTGTCAAAGCATGGGATCGTTGCGCCAAGATCGCCGCCGACCGTGGCATGCGCGTCGCCTGGGAGTTTGAGCCTGGCTTCGCTTTCAATAAGCCCTCGGAGATCGTTTCGATAGTGGACGAGGTGCGGAGTCTCGGCAACCCGAATTTCGGCGTGTTGTTCGACACCAGCCATGCTTATATGGTCAGTGTTATTGGTGCGCGTCAGCCCGGCGAAAAAGAAACTCTCAAGGGCGGGGTGTTAGAGTTACTTGAACGGCTCAAGGGCAAAATTACTCACCTGCATTTGATAGATTCCGATGGCACCTGTCACAAAGACGAACAAGGTAATGACGAAACCAGCACGCACGCTCCCTTCGGTAAAGGCCTGATCAACTGGGACCTGATTATCCCGGCTCTGCTGAAGGCCGACATCCCTTCTGATTGGTGGTGTATAGACCTATGCTTCTGGCCCGACGCCTGGACGGTCACCGCCGACTGCAAACGCTTTATTGACACTATGCGGAAAAAATACGCCGCTTAGCCAAAGGAAACTATTCCGCGGCTCGGCTATATTATACCTTCGTTAGTACAAGACAAAGGCTTGATTAGGCTAATAATCAGCAAGGCAACCGCAAAAAGTCGAGAGGCGCACCGAGCCGCCAGACAGGACTGACACCGCATAGCTGGTGGCGGGAAAAACGGTGCTGCGCTCGCTGCGGACAAGGAGTCTTATGCAGCTTAGAGTTGCCGTTCGTAGGAGACAGTCATGTCATCCACACCCCCGTCATTGCCGAATGATCCTCAGCAATTGCATGAGAAAATACGGACTATAGCCCGTTCAGTTGCCGCCGGGCTCGGAATTCCGCTCAGTAGAGAAGACCTAATTGAAGATACAGTCTCGCACGTTTGGACAAGACTTCTAGAGGGCAAGTACAATCCCACTCAAGGTCCATTTGCCGCCTGGTGCCGAAGAGTATGCAAGAATTATCTGTTAGACCAGATCCAGCCAAGGGAAATAACCTGGACCGACCTGCTTGCCCATTCGCGAGGTGGATCCGCTGGGGAGAACAACGGCGACAACGACAGGACATTTTCGATTGAAGAGCTCTTCGCTTCAAGCTACAACTCACCCCAAGTTAGCTTATTCGCTATGCCCTTTTGCCCTGATGACTTGGATAAGGTGCGGAAATGGAAACCAATGCGCGATCGCGTGATTATGTTGGCGGCTTCGGGTTTATGGGTTAAGGCACCGGAGGATGAGTGGAATGAGTGGGTGCAGCAGGTGCGGGAGAATGGCACGCCGCTACCCAATCCGTTTCCACCTCCTGAATTCCTGAACCTGGAAGATCCTAGCGACCGCCTGGGCGAACTGGCTAAAATGACCAGACTAAGTCGTAATCATTTAGCCGTTCTCTGGCCGCGGCGTTGCAGACAATGGCTTACGAAATTACGCTGCATCCGGGAAGTGCGGGAGGAATAGGCTCATGCGGATTTATAAATGGGAAGGCTTGCCCGATCCCCGTGATCCGCAGACTCCGACTGGCACTCAGTGTACCGTTGTTCTATACGAGCAGTGCCTGGCCCATATCGTCCAGCGCCACATCAGCCAACGCGATGGTCCCTGGGCGGAGTGGCTGAGCGAAAAACTCTGTGAATACCTTATTCGCTGGTTCTATGGGGAGCAGGAACTAACACCAGAAGTGCGCGATGAACTAGGTCAGCGTCTTGGTGAACAATTAGCAGAATCCCTCAATAGGCCCCTAGTGATCGTGCAGTTTATTAACCGTCGCCACGATGCCTGCATAGCACTGACTCCATCGGGTGCTTTACTGATCCTGCATTGCAAAGGCGATAGCATCCTGATCGTCACTAGCTATTATGTTCGAAAGGCGGTGCAGTGTATTTCGCCCTCGGGACGTTGGCGGCGGGCGTTGACGGCTCTCGTCTGGCGTTACTGCGATCTCGTGAATTGCGGGGGCGCTTTGCGGCTCGTGCCCACAAAGGATGGGCATATTCGCTGGGTGTCTTTAAAAACCTGGGGATTTGATACGAGTGGCCCGCAGCCAGTCTGGTGTGGCCGCCTGTCTCCCTGGCCGGCCGCGGAAAGGTTGTCACCGCCCACCCCCCAATCGCGTATTAAACTTAGGAAACGGAAACATACGATTGACCTGGAACCCAATGGTCAGGCAACAGAACTTGCATGACGTTTCCCATTACTTCTACTTAAAAAGGGCAATTACCCATGGCCGAGAACGTACAGGTACGGATTGCACCGGAAATTATGGAAACCCTGAAGGAAGACTTGAACGCGGCACTGTCCGCGACGGAGTTGCACGAGTTGTTGGCAGGCGCCCCGGGCAGTGCGGAAAGGCAACAGGCTGCGTTGCACGCCGCGGTAGCGCTGGGCTATTGCCGCATGTTCGGTGTGGAACTGGGCGAAGATGATGGCGTTCTGCCCCCCGTTGTTGCCCAAGCCGCGGCCCAGGGTCTGGTCCAGGAATTAGAGCGCCTGAGCCGGCAGGCAACAAAACTGCCACAAATCTGGGACGATTTGCAGGATGTATTGGAGCGCGATGAATTGTGCCTCAGTGTCCTAGAAGGGCGAATGGATGCCCAAGCTGCCTATGTGGCCATCGAGGAAGGTTTACTAGAAGCCCACGGGAACGAGGAAATTGCTTGGTCCGAGTATAGCGAAACTATCGAGCGTATTGTCGAACACTTAGAAAAACTCGACGAGATACTCCAACGCCGCGAACAATTGGAGATTCTCAGCACAGTGGCGGATTTGCCGTTGCTAAAGAATTGGCGGAACGCTTTAGCCGGGGAGTTTCGTTTTGCACCGTACTGGTGGCTGAGCGACGATTTCATCCAGGTAAGCGAGCAAGTGGAGCGCCAGGTAATTCGCGAGATGCCTTCGGCAGAAGTGTGGCGCTTAGTAGCTAAGCAGTGGCAAGCCCGAAATGCATTAACGTTTCTACGAGGCGTACTATTGCTGGTTTTTGCGCGCCGGGTTGCTGCTGCCGGTGAGCCTCGGCACCTTGAATTACGCTGGATTTCCCCAGACGGCGAACACGAAGCCATGACCATTCTTACCCTAAACGACCAGATCCCGCAGAGCATCGTCATACAGTTTATGCGAAGCAATGGCGAGGAAGCGCGCGACCTGGTGAATCAGCCGGTTTCCCTGGCTGGTATTGTCAGTTACATAAATGCCCAGGGCCAAGCCGAATTTGCTGGCGAGCAGCTTCGGCAGGCGTTGGAATCTAAAGAACTGCCGCAATTACTAGTAGGTGCGGATCGCCAATCCTGGGCATTGGCCCCCGAATGTATAGAAGGGTTACTTAGCGAGGTTAGCAGCGATGACGGTGAAACAGATACTTAAATGGCTGCGATACCCACCCGAAGCATTGACCGCCGCTAATGTCACCTGGCTGGTTAGCAGACAAGCTTTGGCTAAGCTCGGTTACTGGTGGTTGCACCCGCAAGCGTTAGAGCGGTTATCTTCGTGCTTTCCCCGGCAGAATCGGCACTGGCGGTGTAAGTGGGGGAGTTGCGCTATCTTGTTTGCCCAGAACGATAGTCAGAGCTTTCCGGCATTACGCCCCGCTTTCTTATTACCGTTACAGTGGCGGCCAAGCGACAAGCACGACCCGCGCTTGTCGAAAGCTGTAATCGAATTAGCTGAGCAAGTCAAAAATACCCTGTTGTGCTCTGAAAATAGCCGCAACTCGGGGCAAGATTGGCGTCTTTATCTTGATTGCGAAGCACCACCTGAATTGCCCCTAGAAGAACTGGCCTATGAATTGCATTTATCAGCTGATTCCGGTTGGACATGGTTGGCGGCTGGACTCTTATTAGCTAAAAGCGGGATCTCCTCCGACCTTGGGTCTAAGCCGCTGCCCGATCCGCGCATCTGGATAACTGGAGAATGGAACGAGGCGTCGGGAATCCGCCCGGTAAGCTTATTGCAAGCCAAAGTCACATTCGCCGCACAATCTGGTGCCCGCATCCTTTTCGTACCGGAAAGCCAGGTGGGCGAAGCCAGCGGTTATATCCCGCACGGCTGTGAGCTTAAGATATGCGGTCTCCTGGAAAACCAGACCCAACCTCGGCGCGCCTTAGCACCTTGCTTGGAACAACTGGAAGAAGCGCCGCGCGATGGTGATCCGGAGCAACGGTTCAAGGATTATTATTTCCGCTTAGCTCAATGGAGCCGCGAGAGAGCAGCTGCCTATTATCGAAACACCTTAGTACCTAAGATCCTTTCACGGCTGCGTGAGAGTTGGAGCCAGCAGCGTTTGCAGCTCACCCATCTAATAACCATTCTAAGCGACAATCCCGACCTCATTCATCTGGCGATTGAATCCATTAAACCCAAAGAATGCTTGATCCTAGCGACGGCGGACAGGGCTCAGGTGCATCGGGAGGGCTTAGAAAAATTGCGCAAATCCAGTGATCACTCGTGTAGGTTACGCTGGCAGTGTTATAATAGCTCCGATGAACTCTTGCGTGAAATCCGTTTCCAGGTAAGGGAATTTCAGCGCGGCGTCAACCCGGAATCGGTTGGGTTGGACCTTACGCCCGGGACGGAAGAGATGACGCTGACCTTGGCTTTGGAAGGTACCCAGCCGGGAAATGTGCTTATTTATCTGCGCCATACCATTCGCGACCGCATGGTCGAACCTTTTTCGGAAAGCTGGAGGATTTTTCGGGCCTCGCACAACAATCCATCCAGCGAATCCCCCGAAACTCAGGACGGGTAGCTAAGATACTAAGTAAACCCATCGATCGGACCAAAGGGGACTTGTATGGCCACGATAGCACCGTCCGCGGAAGATTTTTATCCAGCAGGCCCTAGAACAGTTCCATCCAACCTGGTTGACCTGCCTCGCGGTTATGTGCGGCAAGCGCTCCTGGTGTTATTCTGCCTATACCTATTCCTCATCCTGTATGCTGGGCTACTAGCAGGGGCGCTTTGGTTAGTCTATTATGCCACCTGGCAGTTGCCCTGGATTGTAGTTGGCGGGGGTTCGCGAGGACCAGCAGTGTACCTTATTTTCGTCAAATTACCGGCAATCGCGGCTTCGGCTATGCTCTGTTTGTTTCTCATCAAGGGTTTGTTTAAACGGCCACGCCGCGAGCGGGGAACTATGATCGAAATTCGCCGTGAGGAACATCCGCGCCTTTTCGCCTTTATTAATCGGCTGTGTCAAGAGGTACAGGCACCACTTCCCAAACGGGTATATGTTAATCACGAAGTTAATGCTGCCGTGTTTTACGACGCTTCGATATTAGGTTTATTCTGGCCGGTGCGCAAGAATTTGCTCATCGGGCTGGGATTAGTCAACGTGATGAACCTCTCCGAATTCAAAGCGGCACTAGCGCACGAGTTTGGCCACTTTTCGCAAAGTGCTATGCGGTTAGGCAGCTATGTGTACACGGCAAATCGCCTCATCCTGGCTATGGTGTATGAGCGCGACTGGTGGGATGACTGGTTAGATCGCTGGAAAAGCCTAGATATTCGCCTGAGCTGGCTGGCGTATATCCTCGCGGGAATTACCTGGCTCTTGCGTAAAGTATTAGGCTGGATGTTCCTGCTGCTCACGCTAACCGAACGGGGACTAAGTCGGGCGATGGAATACCACGCCGATAAGGTCGCGGTTGCAGCAGCAGGGAGCGAGGCACTGGCGCGGTGTTTATATAAGTTGCAGCCCGGCTCCGAGGCCCTGGAAAATGCCCTAGCGGATCTCTATTGGGCGAGCGAACGCAACCTCTATACCCGCGACTTATACTACCATCAGAGCCGCGCTCTGGAACGCCTCCGCAAATCGAAGAATGATCCGAACTATGGCATTCCTCCGCCAATTCCGCAAGACCCGCGGCAACGCCGGCCACTCTTTTCCCCACAGGATCAGCAGCGTGTGGCCCCCTGGGATACGCATCCGCCACATTATCTTCGGGAACAGAATGCCTGCGATCCTTATGTCATAGCCCCCCAGGATGAGCGTTCGCCTTGGGTGCTGTTCGGCCGAGACTCGCCAGATGCGGCGCAATTGCGGCAAAAGATCACCCTACGCGTTTATCGCAGCGTGTTAGGTATTCGCAAGAAAAATCTCCCTCTGCAGCCAGCCGAAGCCGTGCAACAGGAGATAGATGCCGAGCACGAGGCGTTATCTTTCGCTCCCAAGTATCAAGGTCTTTACGATGACCGCTATTTATTCGCCGAAGATCTGGAAGATTGGGTGCAAGAAGCGGAGTTGAGCGGTATTCGGGCGAGTGAGCGTGTTCCGCAGCTGCAGCAGGTCTATAGTCAAGACTGGCGACAGGTCAGCCAGCGTTGGACCAAATTGCTAGAAGAGTTGCAGACGGTCGAAGCTATCGCAGAAGGCAAGAACCGCCCGTCGGACGGAAAATTTTCAGCCTTAGGAAAAACCTGGCCAGTTGCGAAAGCCCAACAGGTGCAACGACGTCTGGAAGCGGAATTGAAGCGGATCGCGGAGCAATTGCGACAGGCGGACAAGACAGTTTTTCAGGCATATTATCAAATGGCTAAGGAGCTATCGCCGCAGGCCTGTGAGGCCTTGCTGAGTTACTATCGCTGGGCCCGTCGTCTGGAAGGATGGTGCACCCAGTTACGTCGCTGGGCAGGAATAATCGAAATGATCGAATATATGCTGTCGGCGGATGCGGATTTTGGTCGTCAGGAAGGGGCTAATATTGTCGAGGCGTTCCAAAACATCCGCCGCGAGTTAGAGCCGGTCTCCCTAGAAATGTATCAAACCCAGGTCCCGAAATTATTGGGTCTAACCGAGCAATCGCGAGTGTCAGCGGCCTTATTCCCGCAGGGGTTGGTAAGTATAGAACCTGTGGCCGAGGGGGAATGGCTAGGGGAGTGGTTAGGGCAACTCTCGCAGCAGGTGTGTGGTGCGCGGACACGAGCTCATCGTTTATATGCGCGCAGCGTCAGCACCATTCTGGCGCTGCAAAGAGGAAATTGAACGGCGCTGGCGGCGGCTGCACGGGGCATGAGTCTTTGCCCCTGCTATACAGGCTCGCCTGTACACTCGGTAACCTCATGTGGATCAAGGCAGCGGTTCGCTACTGTGCCAGAATGAAGAAGGTTTAGATTAGCGTTTCTGGGATACGTATCCGTGATACGCGCCCCGGACCGCCCGTGCGCAATGGTCTATCCTCGACAGCATCAGCCTATCACGGCACGTTATGCGCGCCTGCTATAGCTTGCCGCAACTGGGGAGGAATTAGCAGGTTTCCAGGCCGTAATGCATGGGAACCGTCCCAATATCGGTTCCGGCATCGCGGCGGTGTTGACCTGGAAGCCAGGGTTACGGCTACGGGAAGTTGACGTATGTTACTGCGCCACTCACATCGTCGCGTTTGACTTTGTCGGTACCGTTGCCGCCGTCCACGGTGCTAGCCACGGCGAAGCTCACATCGTCTAACTTGATGCGGTCGTTACCGTCGCCCAACAGGACTGTGGCAGCTCCACTGAATTGGCTTTCCTCAATTTCCACTTTGTCATTACCCAGTCCGGTGTCAATGTTGGTGGTGCCGGTTACATCGAGCTCTTCGATGTCCACACGGTCGTTGCCGTCGTTGGTCATGAGGCTGACGTCGCCGCCGACGAAGACATCGTCCTCGATGTTGACATGGTCGTTGCCAGCATTGGTGGTGACGGTGAGATCGCCTCCGATGGAGACATCATCCTCGATGCTCACATGGTCATTACCGGCACCGCCAGTGATTGCCACATCGCCGCCAACTGATAACTTCTTGAGTGAGGCATGGTCGTCGCCGTTGCCCAGGTTAATGGTTAGGTCGCCACTCATCGTGCGCCCGCGAACGGAAACGCGGTCGTTGCCGTCGCCGAGATTGATGACGATGTCAGTAACGCCGGCAAAGCTCGTGCCGCCAGCAATAGTCGTGCCTTTGCCTTTGAGCGTGACGTTGCCGTTGTCGATGCGCACCTCCAAGTTGTTGGCTTGCGCGTCTCCGGTCAGAGTAAGGGTCCCCGCGGCAAAAGCTGCAGTGACCGTGCCTGCCGGCAAGTCGCGATCTTCCAGCCGTTCGACCGTCAGCCAAGCGTGTCTTGTGTCTGCCATGTGAGACCTCCTGAAAGGGTTGCGAGTCCTCGAAGTCAGCGAGCAGCCGCCGACGCCGTTTTGCCGATGTTAAAAAGCAGCGGCAGCCGTTCTGCCCACGCACTTCCGCTTCCGTCGGAAAGCAAGCTTTTCCTGTCAATCCGGTTCGGAAGATGCGAGGTTTAGTACGATTATTTTATGCAAGAAGAAAGATCGGTCAATACTGTCTCGAGGATTTGGTCAATTTGTTATGGATCCGTGGGTTTTAGTAAGCGGTGTCAGCTACGTTGTCTTGCTGCCACGTCTGGCCAATCGGATGAGAATCTCGATGCCACGCTCGATGGTCTCATCATCGGCAGCGTAGCTGATGCGGAAATGGGTATTGCGCTGGCTGAAGACGCTGCCAGGAATGACCAGGAGCTGTTCGCCGACGCAGGCGGCTACGAATTCTTCGTCCGAGCCCCAGGGAACGCGGGGAAATAGATAAAATGCACCGTCTGGCACAACCAGCTGATAATACCCCTGCAGAGCTGCACAAATGCGGTCTCGCTTGCTGCGATATTCGGCAACGGTCGGCGAGACATCCCAGTCCAGCGCAACTATGCCCGCGTGTTGCACGATGCTTGGGGCACACACGAAGGTGAATTGCTGCAGCTTCGCTATTTCCTCAATCAGGCGTCTGGGTCCGTGGGCGTAACCCAGTCGCCAACCGGTCATACCGTAGGCTTTGCTAAACCCATCGAGAACGAGCACGTTGGGATTGAACTCAACAGGACTGGTGAACTCGCGGTCGTAACAGAAAGCGCGATACACTTCGTCGCTGACCAGGAGCAAACCGTACTTGGCCGCGATTTCCGCCAACGCCTTGACACGTTCCCGAGACACCACTGTACCCGTCGGATTGCACGGGCTGTTAAACAAAATGAGTTTGGTGGCTCGCGTGATCGCTTGCCGCACACGGTCGGGATCCATCTGGAAATCGGGATAGGTATCCACAAAAACCGGTATGCCCCCAGCCATCCGCACCAGATGGGGATACATGACGAAATACGGGTCGAAAATGATGACCTCGTCGCCAGGGTTTACGGTAGCGAGCACCGCGAGTACCAGACCACCGCTGGTGCCGCTGGTGATAAGCACGTCGCGGTCACCGTCTGGCAGCGACTGGCGAATACGTTGGCGGAGCTTGTCGCGAAGTTCGGCAATTCCCTGGGTAACTGTATAACCGTTCTGCCCCGCTAAAATCGCCGCGATTGCGGCCTGCTTGATCGGCGTAGGGACATCGAAGTGTGGCTGGCCGATGCTCAGGTTTACCGGGTGGGTCAGTTCACGCGCCAAATCAAAAACCCGACGAATGCCAGAAGCCTGGATCAATTTAGTACGTTCCGCCAACCAAGCATCGCGCATCGTTTCGCTCCCATAATCGGGTGCTGGGCGAATGCGTGGCAAGATGATGGCAGCGGCTCGATATAGGCGAAAGGCGGTCCGCGTTCTCGTTCGCACAAGACCGGCCCGTTTGGCCCGCAGTCTTGGCCGCTGCCCGGCTGGGCTAGTCTAACCGCTAACTGGCCCCCGTGTCCACTATCCGCCACGCCCTCACCGCCACTGCCCTTGTTCCCAGCCAGCATATGGTTCGATTAGCACCCGAGGTCGGACGGACACCTCACCGCCACTGCCCTTGTTCCCAGCCAGCCCTCCTGACAACAGGGAGCATCAGTGCCCACCCCCTATATGGCTCACGGGATCTGCCTCCCCGTTTTGTCTTCGCCCCGCAGCGGATGAGTTTACATCTTCTACACCTCCTCGCGGCCGGCTCCAGCGACAGCAGCCGTGTGTCCAATGGTTTGAAACTAGAGCGGCTATTCAACCAATTATGTCCCGTTTTCGGCACAGGTTCCGACGATAATGCGGGAGCAGCGGGCGTTAATCCGCTGTCAGTGTTGAGGCTGCCTTTGTAATTGCGCGAGCTAGCGCCGCGTTGGCAGTTTTCCGCGCGTTGGTGAAATCGCCGCGGCACTCGGGTTGCTTGCGCCCCGGGGCAGACGCCTGCCGCTCTCGTATCGTGCGCGCAAACAGTGTTGAAAAGGGGACACGTTACGCTGAGAAGCGCCTTACATACTTATCGGAGCGCTTTGGATGTTCTTGAGGAATGTCTCGCGAAGGAAACGGTCTCTTCGGCGAAAGGCGTAGAGAGTGCGGCGGGTTATTTCAGTTGGTGTTCGCATAGCGGTCTGGGACTAAAGATCTTAGCGCGTGCAAGGTGGGGTTTGCTGAAAGGGCTCATCGAACAGGTGAACGGAGAGGTCGGGGCTAATAATCTTTGCGGGGGAGGGCGAGGAGGGCGTCGCGGAATTCCAGGGCAGTTTGAAAGCGTTTATCGCGGTCGCGCTCGATGGCTTTGAGCAGGAAGGCGACGACGTCTTCGTCGAGATCGGGGCGAAGTTCAAGGGGGTGTTTGGGAGGCTCGTTCAAGTGGCTGAGCATGACTTGCAAGCTCTGAGTGGCTTCCCAGGGTAGCCGACCGGTAAAAGTTTCGTAGGCGGTGACACCGAGGGCAAACAGATCCACCCGGTGATCGGTGGCCTGGCGTTTGATGAGTTCGGGAGCCATGTAGTTAGCCGTGCCCGTGCGATTGCCTGGGCGCAGGAATTCTGGGCGATTCGGGATAGCCAAACCGAAATCAATCAGTTTCACCACGCGGTCATGGGTCACCATCACGTTACGAGGGCAAATGTCGCGATGCAAAAATCCCTGGGAATGAACGTAAGCCAAGCCTTCGGCCACTTGGACGAGGATGGGGATGCGTTTGCCGCGAATCTGAGGGCTATTGGTCTCGATCAGATAATTCAGGCCGAGCCCCTCGATCAGTTCCATGACCAGGAATTGTTCGCCCTCGGTGGTAATGCCGTATTCGTAAGTGGTAACGACATTGCGATGACGCAGGCCCAGGCAGATTTCCCCTTCGCTCGGTTTCTTGAGGCCAATGAAACGTTGCTCAAAGCGGTTGGTTTTTTCCTTGTCGAGAATTTTCAGGCAAACGTGGCGGCCGAGTTGGCGGTCGTAAGCGCGGAAAACGCGCGACATACTCCCCTGGCCAAGCCGATTCTCTAGCACAAATCGATCCTTAAGGCGAATCGGCTTGAGGGCAGTTTTGCCTTTCTTAGCGGCGAAAAGTCCGAAAATTTTGTCCAGTAGGCTCACGGCTGCAAGATACCCAAGAGAGAGATCGGGACCGCAGCAGCAGCAGCAGTCTGGTGCAGTCTGCCTGGGAAAAGGGAAGGCTTGCCGGCATCCCTGGGTTTTTTCGTGCGGAGATGCCGCGGAGCTATTGGTGTCTGTCTGCAAAGATAGGTGGCTTGAGGCATGGTGGGAGGTTATTTGCCGCAGTAGTCAATCAGCCGAGCGAGTTCAGCGCGAAGGTCTTTACGGTGCACGACACGATCGATGAAACCGTGTTGCAAGAGAAATTCGCTAGTCTGAAATCCTTCGGGTAACTCGAGACGGACAGTAGCCCAGATGGTGCGTTGCCCGGCAAAACCGATGAGGGCTTTCGGTTCCGCCAGGATGATATCGCCTAAGTTGGCGAAACTGGCTGCTGCCCCACCCATAGTCGGGTTAGTGAGCACCGAGATATATAGGCCGTTTGCTTGGTCGTAGCGGGCCAGGGCGGCTGAGACTTTAGCCATCTGCATCAGGGAAAGAATGCCTTCCTGCATGCGGGCGCCGCCGCCTGAGCCCGAAACAATAATAAGCGGTAGCCGCAGCCGCGTTGCTTCCTCGACGGCGCGTGTGAGCTTCTCGCCGACGACCGAGCCCATGCTTCCTGCCATAAACGCGAAATCTGTTATGCCGAGCACAACCGGGCGACCACGAATGTAACCCCGACCAACCACGGCGGCCTCGGTCAGACCAGTTTTTTCCTGTTCCTTTTGTAACCGCTCTGGATAGGGCATGCGATCTACGAAGCCAATCGGATCACAGGAGCGCAAGTCAGTAAACCATTCCTCGAAACTATCTGGATCCAATAACGAACGAATGCGATCGCGAGCGGACATGTAGAAATGCCAATCGCATTCGGGACAGACGTGGAGGCGTTCCTCGACTTCCTTGCGAAAGAGCGTGGCTTTACACGAAGGACAGCGGATCCAGAGTCCTGCAGGAATGCCTCGTTTGGGCCGACGGGTCAAGGCCATTTGCATTCGCTCCTCCCAGCCTTAGCCAGCATAACGCCCGCAGAGGACAGGGCGGCGGCCAGCGCAGACTTGTTCACCGCTTAGCGAAAGTGGCCACGGATGTTTCCAGCAGCGGTAAGGTGGTCGCTGCGTGCGTCGCATGGTCGAGTATAAGAATACCCAGGCCCAGTTGGCCGTCGGTGTGTTGATAATAATATCCTTCGAGACGTTGACCATCCTGGCCGATATAGCGACAGGCCACGCGCGTAAAAAGTCTGCCCTGAATTAGGCCGCGCTCGATATGGTTATCGAACTCCCATTTGCCACCGTCTGCGGGAAAGCGGGCAACCCTATCTTTGATGACGACATCAAGAGGCTCACCTGCGAGGCGAGTATCGAGCGGGGTCAGACTGATCATAATGGCTGGGGCGCTTCCCACGTCCTGGTGAACCGGGCCGATCCAGTGAACGCTAATTTCGCCTGAGGTGGCAGCCTGGGCGGTTTCGGAGCGATAACCATGAGGCGGCCGAAAAGTGAAGGCTCCCACCGCAACCTCTGGAGCTAACTGGCCTAATAAGTTAGCGTCTGGCGTCCAGGGATCTCGCCGCGAAACAGGAGAGGCCGGCTTCTCCACGGGCTTGGGTTTTTCGGTGGGTTTGACGACGGGAGCCGATTCCGTGAATGGCGGGACTGGCGGAGCGACATTATCCAGCGGAGGCAAGGTTTCGCCGCCGGCCATTGTGCAGAGGGCTTTGAATACTTCGGGGGAGATGTCGCGAGTGATAAAGCGGACGCTGCCATCCGCCATGACGGCAAAGGTGCCGGGTTTGCCAGCGTGTGGCGGGGCGAGGAAGCC
>BEIM01000038.1 GCA_002898995.1 bacterium HR36 | reverse complement strand
CCAAACACGGTCAGTCACCCGCCCGACCCCGCAAACACTGCCGAACCTATTGACCCCTTCGTTCCTGCTGTCTTCAACAGTACTGTCGCTCCAGGCAAACGGTGACGCTGGCAGTGTGACCAAAAATGTGTCCTTGCAGGCGATATACCTGCGCAACACCATTGAGAACCGTCCCAAATTTGTTTAGTGCGCACGTAATTTTTTTCGCAATCATCGCGGCTGTGAATTGCGAAAATGCGCCCTATTCCTTTACGCTAGGCCCTAAGCGGTGCAAAACCTCTTTTCCGCGTAAGCCCAGACAATGTCAATAGTACAACAATGCGGTTGAGAACGGCCGCGCATCGCTAGCTGGCTTAGTTTATTCCGTATTTAGTGGCTGAGCAAACTCTTAGTATTTTTCACCCAGCTACTAAGTCGGCAAGGGCCGAAAGCCAATAAACTTAGTCGGTCAGGATAAAGTGCGGGGAGCAAGTTGCCGACATGAAGTTTAGCAACGGCAACTAATGATGCGTCCGACTCAATCACACCGCCACAAGAAAGGAGACCTCTATGGAACGGCACCGAATTACCTTAGTGGTCGGTCTTTTGGCTGCGGTTACGATTTGGGGTTGCGCCCAGAGTGGTTCCGGGGCCTCAACACAGCAAAAGATCCGTTTGCTCGAAGAAGAACTGGCAAACTTGCAACAGCAAACCAATGCCTTGCGCAAAGAATTGAAGGACACGAAAGCAGAACGCGACCGCTTGCTTGCCGAAGTACAGCAACTGCGACCTTTAGTGCGACAGTTAGAGGAAATCAAGCAGCAACTCGCCGAGCGTACCCAGGAGCGCGATCAGGCTCATAATCAGTTGCAACAGTTACGCAAGGGAGTACGAGAACTCGTGCATCAATTGGAGGTTCTCGCGGCTGATCAGCCTGCCGATAACACCCAAGCGCGACTGCCAGCAACTCCTTGAGTGTGGCGATTCCTCCTCTCTTGGTCGACGGAGGTATTTCGGTATCTCCGTCGGCTTGCGTTAACGTGCCTGCTGGAGTTTTGGCGAATCCACCTGCGTGCGCTTCAGGCTCGGTTTATGCTTGGCCAGGTTTGTTTCCCGTTGGCTGGAGCACTGCCAGCATTGGCACAGACAGGTTGGAGTTATGTGGCGATCAGGTTGTTCGTGGCAGCTCACAGGGTGCGACAGCGTGAGGCTTGATTTCGGCGCCCAGAATTGCAACAATGTTGGTGCATAATCTTGGGGCATGCTGAGGAAAAACCAATGAGCTTACCAGAAAAACCGAAGTTACGGCGATTCATCGCGGGCCTGCCCGACGAAAACGATCCGCGTTTCGTTTGGCTTTTCGACCAGTCGCGGCTGAGCGACCGCGCGGTACGCATCCCCCAGGAATGGCTGCCGATTCTGGAAATGTTTGATGGCCAGCGGTCGTTGCGGGATATTCAGCTGGAGTTGATGCGCCTCAGCGGGGGCACGCTGGTTCCCATGGAATGGCTAGAGAGCATCACCCGTCACTTGGAGGAGGCCCTGCTGCTGGAGAGTGACCGTTTCCGCGAACATTTTGCGCAGGTGCAGGTACGGCCACCTGCCTGCATCGGGGTTTATCCTCCGCAGCCGCAGCAAATTCACGACCACTTGCGGCGGCAGTTTCTCCGTCCGAGCGGCCCTGGCGTGGACCCCGATCATTTAGCACGCAACGGTACGCTCGCCAGTACGCTCCGCGGTGCCTTGGTTCCGCATATAGATTATCACCGCGGCGGCCACAGTTACGCCTGGGCTTATAAGGAGTTGATCGAACACGCCTGCGCGGATGTTTTCGTCATCTTCGGCACCGCCCATTATAGTGCGCGGCGATTCACCCTGACTAACCGCGATTTCGAAACGCCCCTGGGCTTAGTGCCCACCGACAAGGATTATGTGCAACTTATCGCGGAAAATTACGGGGACGGCTTATTTGATGACGAAGCCGCCCATTGGCCTGAGCACTCGATCGAGTTACAGCTCGTTTTCCTGCAGTACTGTTTTCCACACTGGCCGTTTCGCATCGTCCCTATTCTGGTGGGTTCTTTTCAAGATTGCATAGATGAGGAACGTGTCCCCGAGGAGGTGCCCGACATTGCTCAGATGGTGGCGGCATTGCAAGTTGCGGAGCGCGAAAGTGGGGCGCGCGTCTTTTATTTATCTAGTGGCGACCTGGCGCACATCGGCCCTAAATTTGGCGACCCCCACGCTGTGCACGACGACCAGCTAAACTCCAGCCGCCAGCGCGATCAGCAGCTGTTACAACATATCGCCGCCGCAAACCGCCACGCCTTTTTCCAAACCCTCCTTGAAGAACGAGATCAGCGCCGCATTTGCGGTTTTCCGCCGACTTATACCTTGATGGCTGTGTTAGAACCGACGCGCGGTCGTTTGGTTCACTATGATCAGTATGTCGCTTCTAATCGTTTTGAAAGTGTCAGCTTCGCCAGCCTGGTCTTTTATAAGGACACCATCGTAATTGCCAGTTCGTAAAGCAACGGCCTGCCGTTCCTATTTCGCTTTAGACCTTAGGGTGCGAAACCTACCGAGCAACCCACCAATGAGCACACGCTATGCAAGAATCCAAGGCCCGATAAAGTGCTATAACCTCACCCACTGGTCCAATGCCTATTTACATAAGCTTCCATCCCAGACCCGCTTTGCGACACAGTCGTCGTTCTTCTCGCCGCACAAGCTCGATTCTGTAACTACATACAATTCAGACGAATCACTAGCGTAGGAGCTGGCAAGGGTGGGCAGCAAACATGGCTTTATTTTTGGCGCTTGAGACCTCATGCGACGAAACCGCCGCCGCCGTCTTTGACGACGACCTGAACATCCGCGCTAATGTGGTTGCTTCCCAGACGGACTTACATGCGCGGTTCGGCGGGGTAGTGCCCGAAGTAGCCGCCCGCGCCCATTTGCAACGGTTGTTGCCGGTGATAGATGAAGCCTTACGTCAGGCTCAAGTAAGCCTGCGGGATATCTCCGCAATTGCGGTGATGAACACACCCGGGCTGGTCGGTTCTTTGCTGATGGGCGTTTCCGCCGCAAAAATGTTGGCCGTCGCCCTGGAGGTACCGCTGCTGGCTGTCAACCACATCGAGGCTCACGTTTACGCTTGCCGCATTGCCGCGGGGCGCGATATTTTCCCGGCCATCGGTTTAGTGGTGAGCGGCGGCCACACGGTGCTTTTCCACTGCCGCGCGCCCCTGGATTTCGAGATTCTCGGCGCCACTCTCGACGACGCTGCCGGCGAAGCGTTTGACAAAGCCGCCAGCATGCTGAATTTAGGTTTTCCAGGAGGGCCGCAGATCGAAAAAGAGGCTGCTTCAGGCAATGCGAAAGCGTTTCGCTTTCCCCGGGCTTTCCTGCATGAACCGCGGCTGGACTTCAGTTTCAGCGGTCTGAAGACCGCGTTACTGTACACCATTCGCGACTTGGGCTACCAGCCGGGCAGCGACATCCCGCCGGCACTGCGGGCAGATCTCGCTGCCAGTTTTCAGCAAGCGGTGATAGACGTTTTGGTGGCCAAGTGTGGCCAGGCTTTGGACCAAACGGGGTTAACGCGGCTGTGTGTGGGCGGCGGGGTGGCGGCGAACAAGGCGTTGCGCCAGGCGATGCAAGGGATGTGTGAATCGCGCGGTGCCGAACTCTTTGTTCCGCCCATGAGCTTATGCACCGACAATGCTGCCATGGCCGCGATGGCCGTTGAACGATACCGGCTCGGCCAGTTTGCTCCTCTCGACCTCGACGCCGTACCCACTTACCGTCCCCGGCGGGCTGCACCAGTCGGCGTGCAGCAGGCTTCATAGCGAGCAGCCGTTGCCCGCTCATGAACCACGGGGAACTAGCGCCCGTTCGCGAATCTCAGCAGGCTGACACGCACGCTGCTCCCGTATTCGAGAGCCGCGCCCGTTAGTGCTTAAAAAGCCGCAGAGCCGCGTGGTGGCGCGGCTCCGGGCGGTCGTGCTGCGACAAGGGGGTCGCGGCAAGGAGGCTAGCTACGTATCGGCCCGACTATTCCTTCTCCTTGGGCATGGGCTTTATCTGTTCGGGAGCCGTTGCCGCGGGTGCGTAGGCCGCGGTGTGGCAGCATTCCTCGCGGCAGAACAAACCGTGCAAGCTGCTCTTGAGCCGGCAGTGCAGACGTTCCAGCAAACTCGGCTCTTCACACACCGGCACGCACACTTTCACGCGCTTGCACACCTTCACGGTCTTTTCCACCGGCACCTTCTCGCAGACCGTTACCGGCACCTTCTTCACCACTTCCTCACGCACCATGCGGCAAGTGGTAACCGGCACCTTCTTCACCACTTCTTCCTGCACCATGCGGCAGACTTTCACCGTGCGGATTTCTTCCTTGGGCACGCACACCTTCTTGCAGACAATGCGATCGGGTTCTTTCACCAGCTGCCGTTCAAAGTGGCCAAACCGGTAGTGGGTGCAGCCAGTGCACGGATCCACGTAGCAACCGCCTGGCACCCAGACCAGCTTGCAGCGCTCTTTGCCCGGCACGCATTCCTGTACGGTTTTCCACTCGTGAGTGCACACCTTGACCTGCTTCTCTTCCCATACCGGTTTGCACACGATTTGCTTGCACTCGACCTCTTTGGTCTCGTACACAGGTCGGCAGACGACCTCTTTGACCTCCTTCATGACCGTCTTGGTGACCGTTTGGTAGCACACTACCTTCTTTTCCTCGATGACGGTCTGATAGCAGGTCTTGTAGCGAATGCGGGGCTGCGCACAATGGTCGGGACATGCGCTCGGACAGCCTTCAGCAGCGCCACACAATCCCGTCGCGTTGGCCGGCAGGGCACTCCATAGTGCTGCCAAGCCTCCCACCAGTGTAGCCAGCACGAATCGCCTCATCGCAGGACTCCTTGTTTTGGTGTACCCTGATGCTTCCCCAGCCCAATTGGTCGGTCTCCTTTTCCCCGACCCGTCCGTTTTGGCTGGTCACTGTTATTGTGAACAATGGCGAAAAAAAGGCAAACTACACAAGCAAAATTTTTTGGCGAATGTGAAAAAGCTCCTCGGTATATTCCGCTTTTTTAGCGCGACCTGAAATTTTTCGTACCTTAGCTTGATAGCCGATTCGCTATCCCCTAGAATCCCGTACCGATTTTCGTAAATTTTCCGCTCCCGAAACAACGCTATGAGCCTAACTGTACGATGCCCGCACTGTTCCCAGGAGCTGGTCGTCGGCAACGTGCGTTCCGACGCGGTCATCGTCTGTCCCAAATGTTTTCAGGTCTTCTCCGTGCAAACCTCAGCCGCAAGCGCTGAGGCACCACATCCCGCAAACCCCCTGGAAGACCTGTACCTTGAAAGTGACATGCTCGACTCTACCGAAGATGAAGATTCCCAATCCGGCACGCCCGCCTCTCAATGGGCAACGCGACCGCCACCCTCGGACGCGTCGCCTCCTGCCGCCCTCAGAACGCAACCCACTGACGTTGATTCTCCCTCCCAGCCGGCTGCCAGTCACCCAAACGCTGAGGATACGTGGAAAGCGACGATCCTGGGTTGCATCTTTCCCCTGGCCGTGTTCTTGGCGATCACCTTCTTCTTAATTTGGTATATCACTAGCCGTTCCGGCAACGGTTCGCCTTAAACCACCCTAAATATTGCTCGCCTCGAGACCTGCACCTCAAAGCCTTCACGAGGCAACTGAACCTCTCATTCTCTTTTCTCCTGCCCTGCCATCCGTTACTTGTCGCCTAGAGCTTCGTCGGCTCTCGCAATGTCTCTTGTCCTATACATCGCTACAGCGAATGGATGGGATATGTACCGTGCGCCGTTCTACTTGTATGTCATTTTTTGCTATATATGCATCGCAACTGCTTAGTGCTTTGTTAACCAGGCACCGCGATAACGCTTCTAAGCTTTCTCAGCAAGGCCTGGCATTGTCCTATCTCCCGTTCCTTCCGCTGTTTGTCACTGGGAACTGGTATCCGTCGTCTAATCAACTCACAAATACCTCCTATGATGCGCTCCATACAACGTCCATCCAGCTCCCCGTAGTATGCAGCATGTTTTTTCGCACGCTGAGCCAACTCAGCCAATCTATGGGTTTTCTTCCGCCCTTCGACTGGCGCAAAGTAATCATCAATGTCTTGCAAAACTTCTCGAAGCTCTTCCAGCCTGCGGATGGTATATATGCCGTGCTCCTCTGGCCCCAGCTGGTGCCCCAGTTCATACACGTCATAGTTGATTACGGGTACACCACACGCTAATGCCCAGGCCCCCGTACTGGAACCGCTAATCAAGTATGCTTTCGCGTGAGGTAATACCGCCGGTAACTTGCCCCTAATGTAGGGAAATTGCCGCGCCTCCAATAACTCGGTTAACGATTCCTGAGCACTCGGGTGAAGCGCGCACACAACCCGGACATGCTTAAGCTGCCTCAGTTGTTCGAGATAATCACAAACCAATTCTTCATAGCTATTCCATCGGTTAGCCTTTCGCCGCGGATAGAGATTCGCCGGTAGAGCGCAAACAATAAAGGGCTGGCTCGGATCCAAGCCAATTTCCCGCAGAACTTCGGATTTTTCCGCATAAACCGGTGGGCGAATTACCTGGGCGAGCTTATCCAATTGTGGACTCCCTACCACGCGAATGTAGCTCGGTCTCACACCTTCACGCATATAAAGTTGGGCCAGGTAACGGCTCTCCAGCCAAACCCCGGTCAATGGTTCTCCGTTAGCAATCCACGGCCTCGGCATGCTTAGAACCCACCATTCCTGCGCCAACGCCTGCGGTGCCGGCAGCCGTACTAACCCTACTTCATGGAAATCGTGGCGATACTGCGGAAAATACCGCAGGAAGAGAGCGTTCGCAGGTGAATCAGCCCGGTAATCCGCCTGCCCTTTATAGGTCTCAAACGTGGCCTGCCGACTAATAGTGTGTTGCGTCAGAACAACCGGCACAATTCCCTCCTCGGCCGCCACTCGCATCCAAACTACGCTATCGCGTTCCGCTATATGTTCCGCAAGGATAATCGCACCTACCTGCCGCTGGCTTACCAATGCGCGGGCTACGCATAACTCCGTTAGATACGTTTCCAGCCAAAATGCGAATCTCTGCAGTGTATCGGAATACTCCTGCTCACTGAGCTCCTTTTCCCAGTCCTCCAGCACCTTTTGCACCTGAGCACGCGTTCTAGCTCGTCTATTCCATAGGTGCATCACGGCCGCTGAATCAACATATCCACTAAGCTTAGCCAACCACTCCTGTAAATCCGGCCGGACATGCGGATATACCTCAACTGCAGGCTCACTATAGCGAATGGCTAAAACTTCCACTTCCTCACTAAAAGCATTCCTTCCCCCATGAACGGTGTGCTCCTGCAAGTACTCAATACCTGCTTCTGTACAGGCGCGCCTATAACTCATTTCATTTGGCAGCGCATAAGGACAATAAAGGATTGGGACAATGCAGCTCTGCAAACGCAAGCTCTGAGCTATCTGAATAAATAATTCCATCTGCGAAGCTTCGTAAGCGACGAAAAGCACGCTCGGCGGCGGATTCATGTGTCCACGATTCCCCAGCATTTGTGGCTCTAATTCCAGCGACAATCAACACCTCGCGCAACCAAATACTGCTTCAACTCCGGCAATCTGGTATCCTGGATGCGGTTCCATTGTAGGCGCCGTTTGATAAATTCTAAATTTCCTTCCTCTTGAAACTCGCTCGGGTCCGGGGGATATTGTTTAACGAAGTTGTAATGCAACAGGGACGCTATACACACGGCCTGCGCTTTGCCTTGAGTAATTACCTCATATACATGTTCCTTAGAGCCCGCGCCACCACAGGCGATCACAGGAATAGGCACTGCTTCGGCAATCTGCCGCGTCAGCTCCAGGTCAAAACCTTTACCCGTGCCCTCACGATCGACTGATGTGACAAGAATTTCACCCGCGCCTAACTCCGCGGCCCGGATCGCCCACTCCAGCGCATCTACTCCAGTTTCCTGGCGGCCACAGTCTGTATAGCACTTATAACTCCCGTCTTTTTGCTTAATAGCCTCTATAGACACCACTATTGTGGACGAACCGAAAACTTTCGCTGCTTCGCGAATAAGTTCCGGCCGGTGGATCGCTGCGGTGTTGAGCGATACCTTATCTGCCCCCGCGCGCAGCACCGCTCGAATATCCTCTACACTCCGCAAACCCCCGCCAACCGTGAGTGGGATAAACACCTCTCTAGCTGTACGCTCTACTATGTGAAGAAGATTGTTCCGATTATAGAGGCTGGCTACAGCATCCATATAAAGGAGTTCATCCGCTCCGTTCTCGTAATAATATCTCGCAAACCGTTCAGGCTTCCCGAGAACGCGCAGCCCTTCTAAATGTATCCCCTTAACTAGGTTCGGGCCCTTAATATCGAGACGCGGAATAATTCTGATCATTTGGTCTTACCTCCTTTCCGAGCCTTTCCCGAAAGTTATTTCGCGTTCCCAACGCGGTGTTCCTCATGCAGCTCTTGTTTCAACTCGTCCTTCTCGCCCAGTGGATGTAAGTCGTAGAAGCGTTTCTGTAAAAGGCGGTTGTCCAGGCGAATTGTGCTAAGGACCCGGGCGATGCGTTTGCTGGCATGGCCGTCGCCGTAAGGATTCACTAAGTTTTTCAGCGAAGACCTGAACTCAGGATTTAGTGCTTTGTGAATAGTTTGGATAATTTCCTTCCGTTCATAACCGCTATCCAGTACGTTAGCCGCGCGAATGCGCCCCGCTTGCCTTGTTCCGATATTGACCACCGGGAGCTTAAAAGAGGGCGCCTCGATGATTCCACTGGAGGAGTTACCAACCATCGCCGCAGCATAATACATGGCATTATAGTATAATTCGCAACCGCAATGAGCGATATATCGAGCATTCCTGTGCTCCTCGCAATAAGCGAGAATGCGTTCGCGTATGATGTGGCCGTAGGTATCAGCATTTGGGGACGTGAAAAGAACAGGTAAATTTACAATGGCCAGGGCACTTAGCAATTCGCGAATTTGCCAATCTGCTTGATCGGATTCTGTCGTAACTGGATGGTAAGTCACCAACAAATACTGTGAGCCTGCGGGTAAGCCGACTTCCCGGTAGAATGTCTCGCGCGGTTTCGGACTAAAGGTTGCTATTCGATCTAAGGCTGGGGCTCCGCTGACGATCACGCGCCAAGGTTCTTCCCCTAACTGCATTACCCGCCGTGCATATTCCGCTGTGGCTACAAAGTGCAGATGACTAAGCTTCGTTATGCTATGCCGTATAGCATCATCCATCGCGCCTAAACTCAACTCTCCGCCGTGAATGTGGGCCACGGGTATTTGGTATGGTAACGCTGCGATCGCAGCAGCAAACATCTCATAGCGATCGCCTAATACAAGCAGGATATCGGGCTGCTCCGCCTGGTAAAGCTGCGCGAAACTTATCACTCCCAGGCCTACAGATTTTGCTATACTTTCAGGCGAATCCGACGCGAGGAGAAAATTAGTTTCGATGAGATTGGTAGATATTTCTCGGCGCACCTCCAGGATCGTCTGGCCGTATTGGGGCGCCTGGTGCATCCCTCCAGCCGCGACCACCAGCCGAATCCCGGGCGCTGCTTGCAACTGCCGAAGCACTGGCAAATAAATACCCCAATCTGAGCGGCTCACAGTCACTGCAAGTATTGTCCTCATGCTACCATATCCAGTGTTAGCATAGTCCCCGCTCTTATATTACATTTCGTTTTTTTTCCTAACACATACCTTTTCATGCTCGCGGGCAGTCCGGTTCCGGGCCTTCGCAATGCCAGATGTCCTTCCTGCAATAGTACACCAGGCGGTAGGTCGCAAGTTACTACTAAGCTTTTTCGCGCTACAGCTATAGTATCACGTTCGCTCTCTGCCGGTCGCTTCCGGCCGTCTCCTAACGCCTGCTCAATCTGGCGTATCGCAGTTATTAGGGCCTTCAGTTCCTCGGGACTGGCTGAGGCCTTATGATCGGGACCTGGTAGCGTTTTATCCACGGTGAAATGTTTTTCGATTACACAAGCCCCTAAGGCTACGGCTGCGAGAGCTACATAGACTCCTTCCGAATGATCGGAGTAACCCACCGGCGCCTGGAAAGCGGCTTGTAAGGTGAGCATTGCACGGAGATTCACTTCGTGAGCGCTTGCCGGATAGTTGCTTACACAATGGAGTAAGATATAGTCGCGATTCCCGCAACTCTCAACAGCTTCGACAGCCGCCTCCACTTCCGCAAGCGTAGCCATACCTGTTGAAATAATCAATGGTTTACCCTTCCTTGCCAAGTGTTGCAAAAACTCAAGATTAGTCAATTCCCCAGAGGGAACTTTATAAGCTGGAACATGAAGGCGCTGCAGGAAATCTGCACTCGCCTCGTCAAAAGGTGTGGATAAAAATATAAGCCCCCTACTGCGTGCGTCCTGAGCCAACAACAAGAAATCTGACTCGCTTAGCTCTAATTTTCGCAACATTTCTGCCTGGGCTAACGCCCGGCCCAAATTGGCCTGCTGATAAGCAGCTAAGGGAGCATTAGCGATGACTAGGTTTTCCGTACGAAAAGTCTGGAACTTCACAGCGTCGGCACCGGCGTCAGCGGCTACCTCTATCAGACGCTTGGCCAGATCGAGATCCCCATTATGGTTGACACCGGCCTCGGCGATCACAAAGCAAGGGTAGCCGGGGCCGACTAAGCGACTTCCGATCTTGATGGCTCCCGCCATAGATTTCCCTCCACTATACAACGAGCGAGCATTAGGTCAAATGGCTCGTCTATGTCTAAGGACCTTTCTGGGGGCATAATCAGCGCTCGGGTTCCGCGAGGAAGAAATGTTTTTTCCGCCAGCAATACTGTCGCCTTTACTAGGTATATGGCACCGTTTAGGTAATAGAGGTGCGGTAGATCCTGACGACGTGCAGGACAGGCTTCTTTTCCCCAATGGGGTTCTAAACATCCATCTGCATCTATTCGATAGGCGAGGTAAGGATGGGGATGGCAGGGTGTTACGCTCACTACTGCAGGAGCACGCGATTCCTCGTACAGCCGTAGCGCAGCTTTTATATCTTCTACGCTCCGAAACGGGCTTGTTGGTTGCAGTAATAATATAGCTTCCGGCCTATAATCGCGATGCTCCGCCAGCCAGTCAAGCGCATGAAGGACCGCGTCGATCGTGGGAGAATCGGAACGGGCCAGTTCGGCCGGGCGCAAGAATGGCACGTCCGCTCCGTATTGCTTTGCGATGGCCGCGATCTCCGCGCTATCAGTACTGACGACAATGATCTCTAACTCGGGCGTACGCCGTGCCACCTCTATAGTCCAGGCGATTAATGGCTTGCCCCCTAAGGGCACTATATTTTTCTTAGGTATCGCTTGCGAACCGCCTCTGGCTGGAATCAAGGTCAGGACTTTCGCATTCATGGACCACCCGCCCATTACGGGACTGTCGAATTCCCTAAGCTGCTTGCTTAGAGCGAAAGACTGCTCTAGGGAAATATGGCAGTTTCCTGGTGGCGCTGGGCTGCGGTGCATGCTGATACTGGGCAATAAGCCGTCCCATGAGAGCTAGCAGTCTCTCATCGGACTTGCCGTCTATCATCCCCCAATATTTCCGGCTTTCGAGTTGTGCCTGCTGCAGCACTTGATAGTACCTTGAATCCGAAGTCAGGCGCCACAGCACCCGCCGAAAATCTTCCTTTTTCTCTACAGTAACGACGCCGCGGGCAGGCCGAAAATCCGGGAATCGGAAGCGATAAACATCGTAGTTGATAACTGGTTTGCCACAGGCGATCGCCCAGCGAATGGTAGAAGAAACGGAGGCAATATAAATATCGCACAGTGCGATCATTCGTGAGGTATCCGGCGGGGCGATGGCTATGCCCCACCAACCGCCCTCGTCTAGAAATGCAAAGTCCCAGTAATTCATAGTTGGGTGCAAGGAGATGAAAATGTTATAGCCCTCTATCTTCCTCAAGCTGTCCAACCAAAAGCGAATCATCTCTTGATAGTCGAGGAACTCCTCTCGCAGCGCCGACATGGCAGAGGTGATTGGCGGCAAGGCACATAAAAGCATCGGCCTATCTGGAAGCATACCGTATTGCGCATAAAGTTCATTGCGGTAGCAGTGTAAATTTTCTAATACGCGATACATCATGTCGTCACTTGCTGTTCCGGTGATAACTAACTGGGAAGGTGATATTCCCTGGCGTTGATAAAAATTTTTCATAAAGGGACTCTCTACCGCAATGGCGTCGGCGTAGGTACTGTTCATCAGCCAGGGAAGAGGGGAGCTTATGCGCAACCATTCTAAAGGTAATGCTCGCGAGGCCGGGAGACGTACCAGACGGCGTCCCTGGTATTCATAAACCCAGTGGGGATAGAGTCTAGCTAAGCTTCTATTTTTCTGGGCATCCGCGTGGTGCCGAGCATCATGAAGATAAACCGCGGCCGGCTCCTCAGCTCCTGCTAAACAATAAGGGACGATGAGTACCGGGATTTGTAAGAAATGCGCTGCCCTCACCCAGGCTCCACTGATATATTCGACATTATCTTCAGCCAATACGACTAAGTCAGGGCGCAAAATTTTGCAGACGTGTCGGCAGTAGCGCAACTGCTTATAAGCCCGAATGAGATGAACGAGCACCAGATCAGAAGCACGTAACCTCTCAAGAAATCGCAATTTTGTTTCCCTGAGATGATCTGCGATTTGTATCCAGATAAGAAGGAGCCTTTTCCTCACTTTTGCTACGGATCCCATTAGTAATTTTCGCAAAAATGTCGGCAAAGCCCATCGAGCCATGAAACGCACGGCATTGACGAGGAGGCTGGGCAGGAGAAGAGGTGTAGTCCACCAAGCTCGTTTTCTTGGTACTAACGGTTGGCCTCGGACCCAGGTATTTATTCCGTAATCTAAACAGCATTGATAATGTTCACCTAGTGTGGGATAAGGGCTGACAAAAAGTATCATCGGCACGTACAAGCCAGAACTGATCAGCATTTTCGCCAGACGGAAAAGCTCGCGAAAATGGGCAGCATTATAGATAATGAGGAGAACGCGTCTTTTCATGTCTGGATGCGGCATATGCGCTCTCGATGCCATCGGTGTACGCATGTTTTCGCACGAGCGGATGGCTCAAGCCGCGGCGCTTAGAGTTCCCACACAGGCTCTCAAGGAGTTAATCACTCTTTCTTGCTGCTCGAGGGTAAGGCCTACCGAACTGGGCAGGCTGAGAGCTTCGCGATAAAGCCGGTCAGCGACGGGACAAGTTCGCCTCGGCAGTTGGGCATAGGCTGGACTGCGATGCAGAGGTTGCCAAAGAGGACGGCACTGGATTCCACGTTGTGCAAGCCAACGCAGCGCGTCTCGGCTACCAACCCGGCAGATAGCCTCCTGGAGAAGTATAGTGTAAAGCCAGTAAGTGCTCCTAGCCCAGCTTGCTTCTGTGGGAAGAATTAAGCCTGGTATGTCAGCAAGATCTAAGGTATACTTAGCGGCCAGCTCGCGTTTTCGTTGCACGAATTCTTCGAGTTTTTCCATCTGAGCACAACCCAGGGCAGCTTGCAAGTTAGTAAGGCGGTAATTGTATCCTATATGCCCGTGGATATATTCGAGGGGATCATCCTTAGCTTGGGTGGTGAGATACCGGGCACGTTCCGCCCAGTCACTGTTATTAGTTACGATCATGCCGCCACCTCCGCAGGTGATAATCTTGTTTCCGTTAAAACTCAAGCACGCTAGATCGCCCCAAGCTCCGACCCGTTTTTCCTGGTAGCACGCGCCTAAACCTTCCGCG
>BEIM01000037.1 GCA_002898995.1 bacterium HR36 | reverse complement strand
AGCACGTTATCAATAAGGCGTTCGAGAATCTCCTGGCGAGCCTGCTGCCGATGTTCAGGGGGAATGCGATTCAGAGCCCGCTGCACGTCCTTTTCAGGGATCGGTTGGCCGTTGACCACCGCCGCTGGCGTTTGAGTTTGTCCCCAGACCTCGTTTGGCCTGGCACCGAACACCAGAGCAACGACGGCCAGATGGACGACGCCAATTCCGCACGGCGAGAACATCGGCACTCGATGTGGGAGAAAAGTCCCCGCCTCCTGTTGCCCCGGACGATCTCGGTTAGGCTGTTTGTGCCAGCTCCGCTGCGGCACGGGCCAGGAACGCTTGCCCACTGTGTGTTCCATGGCATTCCCCTCCGTGGATGAGTTGGCAGGATTGTAACACGGTCCGGCGGAATTCGCCAAGCCCAGCTGCAAATGCCCATCGGCAGAAGTTGCACCCCGGCACCGCGGCGTTCAATGGTGGGACGGCAGTGGGGATGCTTCTATCCCGCGGGGAAAAGGCAACGCACTTGGAGTTGATTATCATCGGGCCAATTGGATCGCGAATTTTCGCTCTCCTCATCGGCAGAAGCACGCGAAGAACAACGACCAGCGACAACATCAGCGGCGTGGCGACACGGATTGGAGCTTACTGGAATGGGCTGCCTTCAGGAATCTCGGAGGCGGGAAGAGCGGGAGGCGGTGGCACGGCGGATATGCTCGGGCCGAGCGGAGAGGGAACGGGAGTCTGCGGGTTGGCTTGCTGGAAGGCTTCGTGCATGCGGCGCAAATCTTCGCGCACCGAAAACGCGCGGAATTCCCGTAGCTCCAGCACGGCCGGACCTACCAGGATAATCACCGCGGGAATGAACAAGCAAAGCACGGAGGGGAAGAGCATCCAGAAGGAAGCCCGATTGGCGACACCGTCCGCCTGTTGCCGCAGGGCGGTGCGCATGGAAGCAGCATATTCGAGCAACCCGCCGGCGATGTCGGTGCCGAGACGTTCGGCCTGGCCTAACACGACGGCGAGGTTTTGCACTTCCGCGACTTGCGTGCGGTCGGCAAACTGTTGCATAGCGAAACTGAGATTCCGCAGTTCGGCCTGTTGCGCGGCCAGGAGGAATTCATCGGCCAATACGGGATATGGACCACGCAATTCCTGACTCACACGATACAGGGCTTGCGGCACGTTCATCCCAGCGGTCAGGCACAAGGTGAGCATGTCCACGGCGTGAGGCAAACCGCGTTCGATGGCCCGAGCGCGCATACGGCCCCGTAAGACAACAAAAGCGCGCGGCAAACTAAACCCGAGCGCCGCCAAAATCACCCCGCCGACGAGCACGCGGGCAATCCACTCGGGTTGCACCAGCAACGCCAGGATTAAAGCCCCGACAATCGGTAACAGGGTCAGAGCGGTTCGCAGCGCCAGGTAATGTGTCAGGGCGTGCGCCTGGTAATAGCCAGCCGCCCACAAATCGCGCTGCAGTTCACTGCGTGTGGCTTCGGGAGTCGGCAAGCCGCGGGCCAGGGCTTCGGCCACAGGACCTAGCGTCAGTTCGCCGGAAGAGGGTGTGGCCGCTTCGGAATGGTGTGGGGAGCGGCGGCGCCGCTTGGCCCACCAGTTCGCGATACTTTGTACCAACGCGAAGGTGATGCCGGCGGCCAGACAAAAGACCACCAGCGGCATGATCCAGCTCCACACCGTCATGCAGTCTGCTCCTTCTTGGCAGAGGTTGGCTGGGAAGCAGGTGCGCTCATGTCAGTAATCCACACGCAGGATCCAGTAAATCCAGGCTAGGCCGATCAGTTCCAACGCGGCAGCGACGCCGAGAGCACTGACGCCCGTGCTAGACTGGAAAAATCGGCCGACGTATTCGGGTTGCCAGTACCACATCCCGACAAACAGCACAGGTACGGACAAGGCAATAGCCCAGGCCGTGATGCGAGCCTGGCCGGTAACCGTGCGGAAATACTGGCGGAATTGATTGCGGTCGCGGACGCTGGCGGCCAGGCGGTCCAGCAATAACGGTAAATTGCCCCCCGCTGCACGATGCAGCGTCACCAGTGCCACCAGGAGATGAAAATCGGGCAACGGAATACGCCGTGCTGCTGATTCGAGAGCTGCGGGTGCGGCTAATCCCAGATACATTTGCTCGGCGATGCGGCGAAACTCCCGGCCAAGGACATTGGGCGTTTCTTCCCCCACATGGGCGATCGCCTGTTCCAGGCTCAGGTTGGCGCGGAGCGACCGCGCCAGGCTGAAAATCACGTCGGGCAATTGCCGCTGCATGTTCTCGCGTTGTTTGCTGGCATAAAACGCGAAAACCAGCAGGGGGACAAAGGTACCCAGCGCCAAGCCCAGTGCGACGCCGAGCAAGCTTTCCCACCATAGGAATCCCACTGCTGCTCCTAGGCACGCCCCCAGCCCCAACCATAATCCGCCGGCGGCCGGTTCCAGACCTAACCCGCTTCGCTCGAGCAACAATTGCAGGCGAAAATCGAGGCGGTCGAGAAACTTTTCCGGAGGTGCCGCTCCTTCTTTGACCGCGCGGAGCACGATGGTCTCCGCTGAAGGGTCGGAACTCGGTTGACCAGACCGGCTGGCTACACCGCGTTTTTCCCACCAGCGTAACACCGCCAGCGCCACCAGCATCGTAATGCCGCTGGCCAGCACCAGCATCAGAAACATGAGAAGTTTGGTTTCTGGCATGTCGTCAGACCTGTGCAGTTAGTCCCGTTGGCGAATGTATCGGGACAAGCTGCCGATTGTCCGTTCCTCGCATGCAGCATGCCGGCGACCCTCTTATGCGGTCTCTTTTTGACGGCAAGCTAATAGCTAGGTGGGGAAAGTTGCGGCGGCTCAGTCCCAGTTGGGTTTTCGGGCACGTGCGAGCGAATTGCCGGCCTCTCGCAAAGCGAGGGCGCTGGCGGTCTTTCTTGGCCCCAGCTTAGGGGGATACTTCCGCCTCTTTGCGCTGTGGGTGAGCGGCGGCAACGGGTGAGGTTTGCACGATTTCAAATTCGGCCGGAATGCTGCGCTTGGCGAAAAGGCTTTCGGCCAGGTCAATGCCGGCGGCACGAATGCGTTCCAGACAGCGGGGAATCTTGCCGGTGGCGTAAAACTCACCGTAGGCCACCCCGTCCCGCACACCCAGTTGCCGAAAGCCGAAAATATCGCGGACGACATAGTTGCGGTTGCGCAAACCAATCACCTCTGAGATGCGCGTAACTTTGCGGGCGCCGCCCTTGAGTCGTGTCAGGTGCACGATGAAGGTGATGGCGGAGGCGATATACTGGCGGATGACGGGCACGGGCATTTCGTAGCCGGCCATCATCACCATCATTTCCAGCCGTGCCAAAGCGTCGCGGGTATCATTAGCGTGGACAGTGGTCAACGAACCTTCGTGCCCCGTGTTCATGGCCTGCAGCATGTCGAGTGCTTCCGGGCCACGGCATTCGCCGATGATGATGCGATCCGGCCGCATCCGCAGGGCATTGCGTACCAGATCGCGCTGCCGCACTTCGCCGACGCCTTCCAGATTCGGTGGGCGTGTTTCCAACCGCACCACGTGGGGTTGCTGTAATTTCAGTTCGGCCGAATCTTCGATGGTAACCAGGCGTTCATCGGGGGGAATATACCGCGACAAGACGTTGAGCAGAGTCGTCTTGCCCGTGCCCGCACCGCCAGAAATCACCATACTGATCCGTGCTTCCACCGCCGCCCGTAGCAGCGCCAGAAATTCCACAGGCATGGTGCCGTTTTGGATCAATTGCTCGGCGGTCAGGCGCATACCGAAGCGGCGGATCGAGAGCACCGGACCATCGAGTGCCAGCGGAGGGGCAATGGCGTTCACCCGCGAGCCGTCCGGCAGCCGCGCATCCACCATCGGCGACATCTCATCTAGCCGCCGACCCACGCGGGCTACTATGCGCTGGATCATTTGCATCAGGTGCTCGTTGTCCGCAAAACAGATTGGCACTTGCTCCAATCGGCCGTGCCGCTCCACATACACCGTATGCGGGCCGTTTACCAGAATGTCGCTGATGCTCGGGTCGCTCATCAGCGGTTCCAGCGGGCCCAGCCCAAACGCTTCATCGAGGATTTCGTTGACTAAGCGTTCTTTCTCCGCTGGGCTGAACGGCTTGCATTCCGGGGTATTTTCCACCAACTGCTGGGCCAGTTTGCGTACTTCCTTGCGCAACCGCTCCTGTCCCCACCGGCTCAACCGCGACAAGTTGAGCATTTCGACGATTTTGCGGTGGATGTCCGCCTTCAGCTTTTGCAGCTGCTGGTGTGATGGCCCGGCCGAAGATTGTCCCGGATGAAACATGAGTGCCTCAAATTCCTGACCAGCCTCCCGCTGGTCGCCGCATGGCTCGCTCTCACCTGCTCTACCTCCTCATACTGTCGCCTATCTGTTCGGCGGCGCATATCACTGTGCTAATTGTATTCGCACCACGTACCGATTGGGCTGGGTCAGGTACGGATTTTCTATGCGATCGTCTGGCAAGTTCCTCGTAGGAAGGTGCGCTGCGGGGATAGCGGTGCGGGTTACCAGCAGCTGAGGTTGGAGGGTGAGCTCCAGGTAGGTACCCTGGTTACTTTGGGCACCGCCGCTTCTCAATTCTAGCCGCAAAATTCGTGCCGCAACGAAACCATTTACTGCCGCTATCGGTCTGTCGTCGTCTGCTTGCGCCTCCGCTTTTGGCAGCAGACCGGCATACAGGGGCCAGATGCGTACCTCGCCACGCTGCTGCAACCCTGACAATGCTGCCCATAAATCCGCCAACTCGCGTTCATTCAACCCAGGAGCACTTGTCCAGGCAAGGACCGGGCGAAATCCTGCGGCCGGGTCAATCACCAGTCGTCCCGCGAAATCGTCTCCGGCCAGGTCCTGGGGCCAAATCCCGGTGGCCATTTGCCGCACCGCTTCGCTCCAGTTTTGCGTGCCGATTTGCACCACACAAGCATTGCCAGTTACTGCAGAAGGCGACGGGCCAGGAACCTCTGCGCCCAGGCCCACAGCTGCAAGCGAAGCAGTGCTCGGAGACAAGGGCAGGCGGATTCGCACCGTAGCGGGCGTTGCCGTATCTTGGTCTAGCCCACCAGGGAAGTCGGCCTGGGCTACTTGCGCCTCCCAGCAGTCGGGTGCCTGCCCGCTGGGATCGGAAAGTATGGCGATGGGTACCACGGGAATCGCCTGCCCATCCGTGCATTGGAAGCCGAGGATGTGGCGTTCCAGAACGGCAACCGCGCTGACGTGCACTTCCGCGGCCGACCAACCAAACAGCGGGCCAAAAACCAACCCTGCCGCGTTGCCGTGCCGCCCATCCCGACACACGGTAACGCGCACGGCATTGAGCCAGGGGCTCGCCAATTCCTGCTGCCGAGCCGGCGTAAAACCGCTGCTCCGGTGGTAAAAGCCAAACACGACATCGCCCAGCACGTCGTTATCGGGATTGGGCAGCAGGCAAAGGGGCACCGAACCGGCGTGCTCGGCGACGTACCGCGCAGCTTCTTGGTACACCTCCTGCCGCGCTTCTGGGCTTAGGCCAGGCGGAGCACTCGCAGCCAGCTTTTCGGCCCAGGCGTGGGCCGCCGCTAGCGCTGCCGCATCGGCCGCCGTTCGCAACTCCCCTTGGGCGTTCCAGATTAGGCCCAGGTCGGCCATGACGACCAGCACGGCTAGCACCACGCCCAAGAGCACCAGCACCCACAAGCTTACTCCGCCCCGCCGACAATTCATGACATCTATTGCCTCGTTGATTCCGGGCGATCCAGTGTATCCTAGCTCGCAAAAGGGGCACGGCTAACCGTGCCCCAGGCCGAGGTCGCAATCGAGGCTCCGTCGCGGTGCCGCTATCAGCGGTGGTCAACGCCCAATGCAGGTGGGACAGATGGGGACTGGGTTACTCCGGTAGTGCGCTGGACCAGCGCCGGTCGTGCGGGCGGTCACCCCACCCCCGAACGCACGGTCGCGCGACCCGTTTGCGGATCGCACACTACATCTGGGCAGCGGTAATTCAAACGGATAGCCTCGCCTACCCATGCCAACTCACCCGATTCGGTGAGCACTTCGTAACGCGGGAGTTTGTACGTAGCGGGTACTGCCACGGTAGTCGGGAACACGTGGGGCTCGCCTGGCTTGACACCAACGACGCGTTGCACGGTGGTCGGCGGCGGTGGTGCAGGCGGTTGCCGCAACCGTAAATCGAGAATCCGCGCCAAATCCTGGTCGTTGATCATCCGCTCTCCCCGTAACACATCCCGCACGCGGAAATTCTCCAACCGATATTCCTCGCTGGTGCGCAGATGGTAGGTCAGGTACCGCTTGGTCTCATCACTGGGTAGTTTTTCCAGAGACGCCTCGTATTCTAGAATCTCTTTGGCGCTCATATTGACCAGGCGAGTCGGGTAGCTTCCCTTGTCGTCTAAGAAAGCTTGACGCCGAAACTCCAATTCCATCCGCCGTTCCACATCGCTGATGGGGATAAGCGTGATCAGGCCACGGTCTTTGGCGTACTCCAGCAGAGCCGCTCGATACGGATCCGTTTCGAGAATGAAGTTGGTAACACACAAGGAATAGGGTCGGCAATTGGGCCAGAGGACGTTGCGGCGGACAATAACCCGCGCATCGCGAACGAGGATCCCCTCCATGGTTGCCGGCAAACCAAGCCGACACAATTCAGCCAGCGTCAAGCAATTGGGGTTCGGCTCGATGGTCGTCTTGATGAGCACATCCACGTAGTCGCCCACGCGAATCAACCCGCCGCCCGATTCGGTTATAGGCAATTGCAAATTGACCGCCCGCATGCCTGGGGTGATGCGTTCGGCGAGTTGATCTTTGTAGGCATCCAGAGGTTCCAGGGCCTCTTCGGTGAGGGCGTGATCCGCGGGAATCGGCTTCACGGCCACACGCCCGATTGCTGCCGGGACATAGGCAGGCAGCAGATGTTGCCCCTTGTAATGTTCTTTCTCATTGGGGCGTGCCAAGCGCACCCGCACATCTTCCTCTGTGATGCACTTCCCCGCATAGATATTGCGGGCCGCCACGAGAATCTGCTCCCCGAGAACCTGCGCCGCCTGCGCCTGTCCTTCAGCTGGCCGTAACCCGAACCATTCGGGCTTCAACCAGCGCACTAACACCACCAGCAACAAGCCCACCACAATGGCTATGATGGCTGCCAGGATTGTGCTTGGTCGCATTGCCGTCTTCTCCAAGGTGTTTCACGATGGTATTGTCCTGCCGAGCCGCACCCATGTCCGGGCACTTTGGTCTGCGGCAGACGCGTGCAGCACTGGCCGAGTCCCCAGTTTATTCGCGGCGCCAGACGGTTTGCACTTCGAGAATCTGGTTGCGAAGGCTGAATCCTACCAGACGAAGTAAATCGGGGGCCGCGCAAGTCGCTGGCAGACGCACTATCACCATCACAGGCCGACCTGCGGGAATCTCGCGCGGTGAATGCACGGTCTGGCCATGCTCATCGGCGATAATCAATTCCGCGTTAGCCGATTTGCTTTCGCCGAGATACTGCACCAGAATAGAGGCGAGCTGTGGGCGATCATGGCCGAGCGCCGCCAGTCGCCCGACTTCGCGGCAGGCTCCAAACAATTGGTGTCGTGCGCTCAGCAGCAAGCCCAGTTCGATCCCGCCCAGTATTACCACCAGCAGCACCGGCAAGACCAGCAGCGCTTCAACACTCAGCGAAGCGCTGCGAGGGACTGCACCAGGCTCTGCTTGCATCATCGTTGGGTTACCTGGCTGCTGGAGGCTGGTTGTTCCACACCGAAAATTTCGGGGAGGCCTAATTCGTGGCGGAATTTCCAGGCGAGGCATACAGTCAAAGCCAGAGCCACGGGGAGAGAAAAGCTGAGCAGACGTTTGGGACGCTGACCTCGTTCCAGCATTTCTTGCACCGTAAGTTCCTTGTCGGAACGGCGGCGTGAGGTCGTCGGCGAAGGTAAGCTGGCGTTCGGCCCGATGCGGATTAGGCCATAAAGCATCTTGACGGTGCCCAGAAGGGCTACCAGCACGATGCTCAATCCAAGGACCCAAAGGCACAGTAGCGGCCCAAGCCAGGCACTAATGGCGGCGAACAGCTTGACATCGCCACCGCCACACGTCCGCAGCAACCACAACGCAAAAAATAAGCCAAAGCCCACGACAAACCCGGCCAACGCAAACAGAAAACCATCCACCGCGCCTAAAAAAGGCCCCGCGGGTAGCAACCAAACCGATTGATTCCGCACGCCCAGCCAGGCGCCGCGAAAAATGTTAGCCAGCACGCCCGTTACCAGTATGGTGATTGCTAACGCCTTCGGAATCACATACCGCCTCAAGTCCACGTAAGCCGCCGCAAACACCATCCCTAAAAGCGGCGCTAACCACACCCAACCAAACCACACCGTCGGGAAAAAAGACTCTTGTATCGCCATTTGTTCCAATCCCCTAGGAATCCCTCACTAATGTACGCAACAATAAAGCCAAAAACACAAAGGCGGCACCAGCAATTGGCGCCGCCGCAGTTACTGCTGATACTTGGCATCCTACAGGCAAGCGATAAGTGGCAGGCTATTCGTCGCAAGGACCGCCCAGCCGGTTGACGGTTCGCTGCCCTTCGCACGTGTCAATGTCGTAGGTCCGTGCAGCACCATCGCTGAATTCGGAACCGCCAACAGCTGCACAGCAACCCACAACACCCTTGTACAGGTACGAGGTGTTGATGTTGCCAATCGCGTTCGCCAGGTCCTCGAATTCGTTCAGCACGGCTTGCTGCACGCTCTTGAGACCGACGACCATTGCCAGCACGAGGATCGTCGCCAGCAGAATCCACTCGAAAGACAGAAGAGCCCCAGCGTCATCCTGCCACCATCGCAACAAAACGGATCGCATAAGTTACCCCTCCTGGATACCTAAGCGGCTTAGCAATAAGTCCAAGCCCTTGCTGCTGTGTCTGCAGGTTACTCGTCGCAGGGACCGCCAAGCCGGTTGACGGTTCGCTGACCATCGCACGTGTCAATGTTATAGGTGCGCGCGGCGCCATCACTAAACGCAGAACCGCCCACGCTCGCACAGCACCCTGAAGCGCCTGAGTACTGGTAGGTGGTGTTGATGTTACCAATGGCGTTTGCCAGGTCTTCGAACTCGTTGAGAACAGCTTGCTGGACACTCTTGAGTCCGACGACCATAGCCAGCACGAGAATCGTCGCCAGCAGAATCCATTCGAAGGAGAGCAAAGCACCGCTGTCATCCCGCCAGAGTTGCAGCAGCAGACTACGCATGGCCACTACCTCCCATTGATTGAGGGGACTTAGGGAATTCATCAGAGCCAGTGCCCTGCGACCGCCGCAGGACTACGCGTTAGCATCAGCGGATTAACCGGCCGGTTATCACGCCTTGTTGCGTGTAAGTCTGGGCAATTTTCGCGCCAGTTCGGCAAATTTTCTCCCCTCGGAAAATTGGCGCGGCAACTTCTCGCAACATCTTGTATTTTCAGGTGTTGCGATTGCACAACGGGCCGCTACTCGAAAATCGCTTTTTCGCGACCCAACAGTATTGCTAATATGCGGAAACAGAGAGGTTTACACGTGTAAACTAGTGTAAACTTTTGTTAGCGCTGGTATCTTGTGCCTCTGGCTCGTATCCCATGCGCGGCAGCTGGCGGGGTAATTTGACGGTGAAGGTAGTGCCGCGGCCCACCTGACTTTCCACGCGCATTCGTCCCTGGTGCGCTTCAATGATCTGCCGGCAAATAGTTAGTCCCAACCCTGTGCCGCCGTGTCCTTGTTCATCCGGACGCTTGGTGCTGTAGAAAGGCTCGAAAATCAGCCGCAACCTGTCTGCGGGGATACCCACCCCAGTGTCCTGCACGACGATTTCGACCATGTCCGTTGCAGCATTTTCCCGTACCTGAATTCGCAAACGTCCTCCGTGCGGCATCGCTTGCCGGGCATTGGTCACCAGATTGAGCAACAGTTGCTGAATCTGGCCGGCAACTACGGGAGCTATAGGCCGACTTTGGTAATCTTTCTCTAACCGAATCTGATGCTTTTGCAGGTCGCGCTCCACCAATGCCAGCACATCCTCGATCAACGCCACGATGTCCGTCATTTCCCGCTTCACACTTCCCCGGCGAATCAGCCCCAGCAAACTGTTGCAGATGACGCTGCCGCGTTGCCCGGCTTTAAGAATGCGCTGCAGTGCATCCTGGCGCTCCTGCTCCGAATCCGCCTGCAAACCGAGTTTGGCGAAGTTGATGATGGTGGTGAGCAGGTTATTGAATTCGTGGGTGATGCTAGAAGTGAGCAAACCAATCTGGCTGAGTTTTTGCAAGCGCAGTACCTGCTGGCGGAGTTGCTCCAGTTGACTGGCCGTGCCGTTTTCTGCACTTTGGATCATCTGTGCGTTCGCCTCCTCTCCGCTCCGGCCGTCCCAGACCAACTTTTCCTCCGGCTACTGGGCGGCAACTGGTTCTTGATTAGGTATCGGCAGGAACAAGCTAGGGGCTTCATCGCAACCCTCGACCAGAACAACTGTTAATATCGCACGGCAAAAGCCAACTACGCAAGACACGCCGACTTGACCGACCAGCCAGGATATTGGTTTTTTCGCATAATCCAGCGAATAGTGAAGGAGGGAACAATGCGGCGCTTGCGATCGCGGGCAATCAACCAGTAGGGGGGATCATCCTGGGGTGAACGCGACCCGCTCCTGCAAGGTTGCGGCTACGCACTAGGACGCGGTAGGGGCTCATGTTCGGGCGCACACTTGTGGTAGCCAACACGAGTAGGTCGGGCCAGCCCTGCTTATGTTTCCGCAACTGTCCTTGCCTCTCGCACCGCGCCGGTGTCTGCAGCTCACATCCAGCAAGCGGAGCACAAGGCTGCGACGCCATGGAGGTCGAAATTTTGTGCACGTGTGTTTCACAGAATGCCGCCACTTGCTCTTGACGAGAAGTTTCGGGGCTGCTCTAAGCGGCAGCTAGGCGAATCGCTGTGCACGCCGACACAAGCAGGCACGTAATGCATTGCTGCGGAGCAATCGCGGTCAGGTTCGGGGGCCAATCTCATGCTCAGAAAGGCACGTGGTCGCTGGCAGAGGCTGGTACCAGTATGGGCGGCGGCTGTTACGGGAGTGTGGTTGTGCGGCAGCTGCCCAGTCGTGTGTTCGCTGCGCGCGCAAGGAGTTGAGCCGCATAGGCCTCCAGTATTTCCCAGCGCCCCACCGAGTGCAGGAGCCAACAACGGTTTTCCGAATGTTCCAGGCATGCCTATTGGTTCGGGCAGTCTTGCACCGCCTAACGGAGCGGTGGGGCGCGGGCCGGGATTGCCAGCGGCGTCTGTACTATCGATGCCGCAGCGGCCGATGTTCTCTCCTTGGGCATCCGCTTCGTGGGGGCGCGGCGCATTGCCCGGTACGGAAGCAATCCCGCCAACTAACCTGCCGCCATTTTCTAGTCCGTATTGCACGCCTCGCAGCGTTGCACCTTCGGGCTGGGAATTCCATGCTGTCGCGCCGCCCTCCGCCGTTCCCAACCAGACATCATCAGCTGCCACTGAACCAGTAGGCCCGACGCTCACCAGTTCTTCGCCGGCTACCACCAACAGCACCGCCACGTTGCGCCGACAGCAATTCGATCCCCTGCAAGTGCAACTGCGCCAGGACAATGGCCGCTGGCTCTTAGTCGTCGGTAACGAAGTACTCAAAAGCTTCGCCCACCGCGACACCGATGCCATGTTTGCTCTGAACGTGATCCGGTTCTACCGTCTGACCGAGCGCTGGACTCTGGGTGAAGGCGATGCGGCCATTGAGTTTTGGTTCAGTTTTGGTCAGCCCCCGCGCGGGCGTATCCCAGGCCAGCAGACTATTCCCATTTCGCCTGACAAATTACACGTTCGTCCGATTGGTCAGGATTACTGGGTAACTGATGGCACGTACCGCTATTTCCGTTTTCGGCGACTGCAGGATGCGGAGCAGGCCGTGCACATCATTCGGCAATTCCGTTTCACACAGGTGGGCGTAATTGGCCGACCGCAGCCCATCATGATCTATTTTCTCGCTGATCCCTAGACTGCCTTTGCATCGAGTCGGGCCCGGGCACACGATTGTGGGTCTTCGTTCACACCATGGGGCAGAGGAAACATCTGGGGCGGCGCACGGGCTTGCCGGCAAGATAACACGCCGATCGGGTCTTCGTTTCCACGGCGGTGCTGCAAAACAAGCGGCGCGATTTGTGTGCCACGCGGCGGGTGCTCGCCGCTCCTGCCCGCTCAGCGCACTACGTGCGGAGGTGGCCAGGCATTCGCAGCCGCGTCGGACTTGTTTCCACAGCGGCGTTGGCGCGACGGATTCCGATACGAGATATGCCATTTTGCAAGCAGTCGTACCACGCGGCGCATGCGCCTGGAAACGGTTTGGTAGTTGACCGCTGCTGAGCATGGTAACAGAATGAATAGGGGCGTTGGGCCGACTCCGTGGTAGTGCCAAGCGAAGCACAGTTGGGGGTCGAGGAAGACCACGGGCAGGATTAGCTCGGTGAATACAGTCGGCCTGACGCGAAGCAGCAAAGTGAAAGGGGACAGAACCGGCGATGTCTTTTCGGCTGTATGTGTACTACATGGCACTGGGAGGAGCCTGGGCGGCGCTCGTGGCCTGGGGAGTTAGCTGGATCGTATTCGGCAGCGCGGGACAAACCGACTGGTGGAAACTACTGCTGGAAGCGAGCGGCAAAGGAAGTTTGTTAGGAGCCTTTTTAGGGGCGTTGCTGGGGGCATTGGACGCCCTGTCGAGTTCTGGGGGAAGGGTTTCGGCTATCGCGCCGCGTGCTGGTGTTGGGCTGCTCTTGGGTGGGCTGGCCGGGCTCGTCGGCGGTGGCATTGGGCAAGCCTTGGCTTTTATCACGGAATATTTGCGGATCGTGGGTTGGTTGGTTGCGGGAGCATTGATCGGTCTGGCGATCAGCGTGTGGGACCTGGTTATGCTGCTACTGGCTCGGCAGAAAACGCAAGGAGCGCTACGGAAGTTACGCAATGGCGCCCTGGGTGGGGTGGTGGGGGGTGTGCTTGGCGGGCTGGCTTTGTTGATAATTGGTCAATTGCTCACGCCGTTGCTAAGTCGTACGCAAACGCCGATCAGTCCCGCGGCAATTGGTTGGACGATTCTGGGTGCCTTGATTGGGCTGGCCATTGGTTTGGCGCAGGTGATTCTGCGGGATGCGTGGGTGATTGTCGAAAGCGGTTTTCGTCCTGGGCGCGATATACTGATCAGCAAGCCCGTGGTGACCATCGGCCGGGCCGAAGGCTGCGACATCGGCCTTTACGGTGCCAAGGGAGTCGAAAAAAACCATGCCCGAATTCTGATGGACGGCGCCGAATATTTCATCGAGGATTGCCAAACGCCGGGTGGCACCTTTGTCAACGAAAAGCGAATCGCAGAGAAACAGCGTCTGCAATCGGGAGATCGGATTCGGGTGGGGGAGTGCGTGCTGCTCTTTCGCGCCCGCGCACGGCGGCGGGCAGTCGATTCCCGATCGGTTGCGCCAACCGCGCTGGGCTGAGGGCGCGCAGCCGCCACCAACATCAGCGAGTTGACCCATGCCACTCTTGATTCAATGTCCGCATTGCCGCAAACCGGCACAGGTGTCGGAGCAACTGGCCAACAAGGCAGTGCGATGTCCCAGCTGTCAGCAAGTGTTCACGGCGACGGTGGCCAGTGCGACTGCCCGGAGGTCGGCAGACTCGCCGACCGCGCCGGCGCCAGCGGTTTCGCCGAAACCCAGCAGTTCAGCACCCAGTAGCACTGGCGAGGAATCGGTAATGATTCGGCCGCCCACGCGTGTAAGCGGCCAGCTGGGACAATGTCCCGCT
>BEIM01000036.1 GCA_002898995.1 bacterium HR36 | reverse complement strand
ATCACTGCCGATGGCGGTTATCGTCGGGGCAAGATCGTTCCCCTGAAGGCCAACACCGACCAGGCCTTGCAGCGCTCGCCCACAGTTGAGAAGGTGATCGTGGCGAAACGCACAGGCGAAAATGTCCCCATGACCGCTGGGCGGGATTTCTGGTGGCACGACCTAATGGCGCAAGCCCCAGCCGAATGCCCCGCCGAACCTCTCGACAGCGAACACCCTTTGTTCATCCTGTACACCAGCGGCTCAACGGGCAAACCCAAAGGGGTGTTGCACACGACGGGCGGCTACCTCGTGGGTGTGGCCTTGACGCATAAATGGGTTTTCGACATCCGCGATGAGGACACCTACTGGTGTACCGCCGATATCGGCTGGGTGACCGGGCATAGCTATTCCGTCTACGGCCCGTTGGTGAATGGCACGACGGTGGTCTTATATGAGGGGGCTCCCAATTATCCACGCGAAGATCGGTTCTGGGAAATCGTGGAACGTTATCGGGTGAGTGTGTTTTATACCGCGCCGACGGCGATTCGATCCTTTATGCGCTGGGGCGACCACTGGCCAAAACAGCACGACCTTTCCTCGCTCCGTCTGCTGGGCACAGTCGGCGAACCTATTAATCCCGAAGCGTGGATGTGGTACCACGAGATAATCGGAGCGGGGCGCTGCCCGATTGTGGACACTTGGTGGCAAACGGAAACCGGCATGATCATGATTTCGCCCTTGCCGGGTGTTACCCCGACCAAACCGGGCTCATGCACCCTGCCGTTGCCGGGCGTGGTGCCGGAAGTAGTGGACAAGCAGGGACGTCCCGTGCCGCGCGGTCAGGGTGGTTATTTGGTGATCCGGCGTCCCTGGCCAGCCATGCTCCGCACGCTCTACGGCGACGATGAACGCTACCGCAAGCAATACTGGGAACAGATTCCCCACGTTTATTTCACCGGCGATGGGGCGCGGCAGGATGAAGACGGCTATTTCTGGGTGATGGGGCGCGTAGATGATGTGCTGAACGTAGCTGGGCATCGCTTGAGCACTATGGAAGTGGAGAGTGCGCTGGTCAGCCACCCGAAAGTAACGGAAGCGGCTGTAGTGGGCCGACCTGATCCGATCAAGGGAGAAGCACTGGTCGCTTTCGTTACCTTGGCGGCAGGCGTGTCGCCCAGTGACACGCTGAGGCAGGAGCTCCGCGAGCACGTCGCCAAAGAAATCGGGCCGATTGCTCGACCCGACGATATTCGTTTCACGGATGCCTTGCCCAAGACGCGGTCGGGGAAAATCATGCGACGATTGCTCCGCGACATTGCTGCTGGTCGCGAAACTGTCGGCGATACCACCACCCTCGAAGACTACAGCATCCTGGCCCGCCTGCGGGAAGAAGAGGAGTAACCCGCACAACCGGGGCGTGTGGTTCACGAGTAAACCAGCGGGGCGTGCAAGGTTGTTCGCCGGCCTGGCTCTCGGGGACACTAGCCGCAAAGCCGCTCCACCAGGAAGGACTTCGCCATGCCCGAATGGCTCGGAGAATTTTTGCGTCTTTTTGCCGATCTCGAAGGGACCTTGCGGGAGTGGGTAGCTCGTTACGGGTTGTGGGTTTACGCAATCTTGTTTGCGATAGTTTTTGTCGAAACGGGCCTGGTGGTGATGCCGTTTTTGCCGGGGGATAGCTTGCTATTCTTATGTGGAGTGCTGGCGTCGCTGGGGGAAATGGAGGTGACGGTGGTCATGGTGGTGCTGACGGCGGCGGCCATCTTAGGCGATGCCGTGAACTATGCCATTGGCTATCGCGTCGGGCCGAAAGTTTTTTGCAGCGAAACCTCGTGGATTTTTCACAAGCAGCACCTGTTGCGGGCACAGCGTTTTTACGAGCGGCATGGTGGCAAAACAATTTTTCTGGCGCGGTTTATACCGTTTCTGCGCACTTTCGCACCCTTTGTAGCCGGCATCGGGCGCATGAGCTATCCCCGCTTCGCCGCCTATAACGTCCTGGGCGCCGTCGCCTGGGTGCTGACGTTTGTGCTGCCGGGTTATTTTTTCGCAGAGCAGCCGTGGGTTCGGGAGAACTTATATCTACTGCTCGCAGCTATCGTTGTCATTTCGTTGACACCGTTAGTCATCGAACGCTACTGGCTGAGGGAACCGGCAGGCCAGGAGATAGACCCTTCGCTCCCGCCCGCCACAAAGGAAAGCGTAGTGCACGCGGAAGGGGAAAAGTGATCTTTTCACGAAGACCCACGTCGGCTATTATCCGCGAGCGCTGAACGGAGACCGGAACCTTCGTTCAGCCAGGCCACGGAGGGCCGGGCAGAGAAGAGGCGCAATTCCCCGACTCGCACCTCCGCATTCTCGTCTGGCAATCACTCCCACGATGTTGGCGCCTGCGCCTGGCTCATGAAATCCTGATGCGGGCAGTCTCACTGAGGTGAGAACGTGCCCTTTTCGGAACGGCAGGAGAGGCATGAGTCGAGAAGCTGTCTTGTTGCGCGTGGATGGTGATGGCAAAAGTGGCTGGGAGGCCTGGAACCGGTGTCAGGTGCTGGCTTATGGCTTGCAACGACGCCGGCGGCCCTGCTATTTCCTATCGCAATTGGAGCCAAATGGACTGGCGTTGACTCTCAAGCGCCACGGCCATGAATGGATTCCCGCCGAACACGAAGCGGGTTCGTCTGCTGACCTGGAACACCTGCTCCGCGAAGTCCGCCGTTTGCAAGCAGTGGCGGTCATTTGCGACGCGCCGACCATTGGCCCCGACTACCTCGCAGAACTGGTGTCCGCCGGGGTGTTAGTTGTGGCTGTGGATACGCAAGCCGCCTACCGCAATCCCGCCCAAGTGGTGTTCAACCCTACGCTGAGTCGGCATGCACGCGAGTACGACGTTTGCCCTGGTGGTCAGGTACTCTGCGGCCAGCGTTATGTGCTAGTGCGCCCGGAAATCAAGCGGGTACGCCCACAACGTTCTCTGGAACCGCCCACTCCCTTCCGCGTCGCCGTTGCTCTCGGGGACGACCTGAGCGGCTTGACCGCAGACGTGGTAAAAGTTTTGCTCGGCATCAAGGCAGTGGCTCGCGTCGAGGTCCTGACTTGGGCGCATCATCCTTCCGCAATGCTGTGTCAACAGTTGGCGAATAAACACGGCGAACGTCTGGGCCTGGCGACCGAACCGAGTGCCTGGGGCTTGGCGATGATGCGCAGTCATCTAGCTATCGCCGCCAGCGGCCCGTGGGCTCTCGAGCTGGCCTATGTCGGTGTTCCCGCCCTTCTGATTAGCCAGCAGGCAGAGCAAACGCGCACCGCCGAGGCACTGCAAGAGGAAGGAAGCGCTTACCATCTCGGCCCAGCTAGCGAGTTTTCCGCAAAGCTGCTGCGGGAAATGGTGTCGCGTTTGCTGGAAGATGATGTCGAGCGGCACACAATGTCGCGACTTGGGCGAGGCTATCTGGACGGTCGCGGCACGGATCGCTTTGTCCAGGCGATGGAAATCTTGCTGCACGCCCCCGCCGCCAGACAGCCATCTGCCCAGGCCGCTTGATTGCCCACCCTTTGTGCCCGGCACGGAGGTCAAACTATGAGCGCGGGCAAAACCGAAACGCCCAGCGACTGGCGCCTCATAGGCGAACGCACCCGCCGGCAACTGGAAGAACTAGACGCCTTGTTAGAGCGGATGCTGGCTCTGCCGCCACTGGACCTCCCTGGCGAATCGGAAGGAGCGACGGCCTCGGCTATCCCATCGGTTGCAGGACAGCTACTGGATGACTCATCCCAATCTCCGGCCACGGGCAGCCATTTCGCTTCCCAGACCCCAACCGTCAAACCAGAGGCTGCGAAGAACGTTTCCTGCACTTCGGAATACGCGATTGCGGCCAGCAGGCAATCCAGCTCGGTAGGCACGGCGGGAACCTCGGAGGCCAGGCCGGCAGCTGTCAGCGTCGTGACCAGTCCCAGCGGCCACGCTTCGATAAAGGACCAAGCCGAATCGCCATCGAGTTCTGACGCAGTCGCCGCAAAATCCGTCCGGGTGGAATCTGCTCCCCACGCTGCTAGCTTCCCATCCCAAGCCGCAAACGCGGCTCAAGCCCACCCGCAAAGTGGCGGCGAGAAAGCCCTCCACACGGCCAGCAAGGGCCTGGCCGGGGTGGATTCTCCTGCTGTCCGTCATACTGCGGCACCCAGGCAGGCCGAGGCAACAGCCAGCACGGCGGCAGCAGGTGCTTCGCATCAGGAAAGCCTGGCTTCGCACGAGGCGGCCGCATCTTCTGCAGCACCCGTGGCAAACCTGCCCATGTCAGAGACACGAGCAGCATCCGAATTCAGCGCCGCCGCCCTGCCCGCTTCTGGAGCAGCGGGAGCATCACAGGCGGTAGAAAAGCCAGCGATCGTGCCCGAGAAAGGTCCGGCGTGGCTGCTCCGCGAAGAACCCCCAGGCACAACCGCACCGCCCTCGGCCACGGACCTTTCCTCCGAACCGCGCGAGCAAAACGCACTTGCTCCCCGGCCCGCTGCCACGCAGCAATCTGCGTGGTGGCGTTCGGCTGGGGCAGCTTGGTGGCAAACAGCGCGGGGGTGTTACATGTCGCCTACCGTGATCAATTGGCTTGGCTGGCTGGGCATTCTGATGTTGCTGGGATCGGCGGCGCTGTGGCTAGGCGTTTGGCTGAGCTGGCATTGGTAGAACGCTCGAAGACGATGCGCCTCCGTTGGCACTTCACTAGCGTGGTTGCTATGATATGTTGGCGGTACTCGCCAGCGGATCTTGGTGAAAGAATGGGTCACCCCGAGTTAACTGCGGAGACCATGACGACTTCCACCACTCCAGAAAAGCTGAGCTCTACCGAACGCTATCCCGACCTGCTCGCAGGCCTTCTGAGTTTGGCCGTGCCTGGCCTGGGCCAGGTCTGGCAGGGATGGCGTTGGCGCTATCCCAGCCGACTGCTGAAGGGGCTGGTGCTTCTGGTGGTATTGCATGGCATGTTTTTTTACGGCCAAGCGCTGGGGCAGTGGAAAAATGTCTTCCTGCCGCAGTACCAGCAAGCAATGGGGGAAGAGTTTCGCGTGCTCAATGTCCGCATGCCGGACTGGCTGGCCAATGTGTATTGGCGCCCCGCTTATGCGTTGCAGTTCTGGATGGGCATTACCGCCTGGCCCGCCATTTGGAATTATTGCTTTCCCGAAAGCAAACTGTTTGCTAACCGTCTGGGAGAAGTGGTTTACCAGCCGTCTCCCGGTGCCGCCGGGCCGCAGGTCAATCGGTGGGAACGTGAGCAGAAAATTAAGGAATTCCACCGCGACATCAACCAGATCCAATTGCGTCCCGATATGGGCAAGCGCTGGGACCTAGGACTGCTGTACACGATGCTGGCAGGCGTGCTGAACTTGCTAGTGATTTACGAGGCTTACGCTGGCCCATTTGAGCGAAGCGAACGGCGTGAGTCGCGTGTCCCTTTAGTTCCCGGCGCTCAGCAAGCCACTACCTAAAGAAAGACCATGTCCATGCCCAACGCGAGCATTTATTGGCATCTGCCGCTTTTGCTCATCCTGGTGAGCCTGGTCTATTCGGCTGTCCGCAGTGATGATTGGAACACTATTCTGCGGGGGACGTTGCGCTGGGCGCTGTATATGTTGCTGATGTTTATGGCGCCAGTTTTTCTGATCCTCTGGTTTTTCTCGGAAATAGCACCGCGCTGGTGGTAAGACCGGGTTTTTCTCGGGGATTTTGCCAACCCTTCACGAGTTTGCCGCGTAATATGAAAACGAAGGGTCGCCTGTGTACCGGGGCCGGACAGCAGAGGAGGAGCAGCGAATGGTAGCCAAGCGACTGACGGTAGCGCAACGGAAAGAGATATTCCGTGAGCTGGTGGAAATCCAAGACTCCCTGCAGGATGTCCGCAAGTCCCGCCAGCTGATCATGGAAAAACACCACATCACGGATCGCCAGCTGCGCAAGATCGAAGACGAGGGGATTCGCCGGCAATGGCCGCCCCTTGACCAGGACAACTGAATCTAGCAGGGCCGCGTAGCTGGACCCCGATTTTTTTTCGCTGCAGCGTGTTTCCGCTTGCCTCCATGCTAGGCGGGTTGGTATTCTAAGCGCTGCCGGGGCTCTAGTTTTGCGCGCACGCGCGCTGGCTCCTTGAGAGAAATAATCCAGAACTCGGGACGCGCGCTGCCGGGGCGAGAGCTTGGCGTGCGTGTTGCGGCATCTGGCGCTGAAACGGTAGCGGAGGGGAAAGGGCGTGTGGGATTTCCGCGGCAAAGTGGTGTTGGTCACGGGGAGTTCGCGAGGCCTGGGCCGAACTCTGGTCGAGCAATTCGCCCAAGCTGGTGCCGACTGCGTCATCAACTATTTCGCAGATGCGGAGGGACGCAATCGGACGGATGCCGAGTCCCTCGCCGCACAGTTACGCCGGCAAGGAAAGCGGGTGCAGGTGCTGGAAGCGGATGTTCGTCAGCCCCAGGCTGTCGAACGCATGATGCAGCAGGTGGCTAACGATTGCGGCAGTCTGGATATTCTGGTCAACAATGCCGGCATCTGCCGCGACCGCACCGTCAAGAACATGACTGTCGAGGATTGGCAAAGCGTTTTAGAGACAAATCTTTCTGGCGTTTTCTACTGTTGCAAATACGCGCTGCCAGTGCTGCGGAATGGAGGTCGCATTATCAACATCGCCTCGGTTTCCGCTTGGGCATGTTTCCCTGGCCAGGCGAACTATGCTGCCGCCAAAGCAGGGGTCATCGCCTTAACTAAAGTGCTCGCGAAAGAGTTAGCCCGGCGGCAAATCACGGTCAATGCAGTGGCTCCAGGGCTAATGCGGACCCCGATGCTCGAAGCTATTCGTCCCGAAGTCCTTGCCGATTACGAGAAGCAAATTCCGCTGGGCCGATTCGCCGAAACCGCTGACGTCGCCCAAGCCGTGCTCTTTTTGGCCTCGCCCGCCGCTGGTTATATAACAGGTCACGTGCTAACGGTTAGCGGAGGCTGGTGGTAAAGGAAACGTCCCATGCGCCAATTGATCGTCGTGGTCAAACCTTTCAAGGCTCAGGCCGTCCTGGAAGCCCTTGCCGACCTGGAAATCGAGGATTGCATCATCCGCGATGCCCGAGGCTTCGGCCGGCAGAAAAGCTACTTGGGTAAGTATCTCGGCAGTGAATACGAGGGGGCTTTTCTGCCCAAAGTGGAAATCGTTCTCTGGGTGCACGATGACCTGGCCGAGCAGACGGTGCAGCGGATAATGAAGGCCGCACGCACCGGCCGCATCGGCGACGGCAAAATCTTTGTCGTGCAAACCGCCTGGCCTGAGACCCTGGGGTTTTAGCCCGCTTGGCGTGGTAGGGGGCGATATTTATCAGACATCGGCCTCCGGGCCAGCACTTGCCAAGGGCAGCGGGCTCGTCCCCGAAGACGCGACCGGCATTGCTGACGGCGGTTTATAACGCAGCAACCATAAGAGGACCAGTCCATGACCCAGGGCCAATGCCCACGGAACATTCGGATTAATCCACACCGTCCCCAGCCAGCTGTTCAACCATCGGCCGAACACCAGGGCATCGTATAAGGCCAGTTCAAAATAGCCAAAAATCGTAACCAGGCCAAGCAACCGCCAGGCGGCCGGCCACACGGGTAGCATTAGTCCCAGCGCCAGCACCAGGTCGTACGCGGTCCAGCTCCACTGTACGGGCGCTCGGTCCAGCCAACTGCTGGCCAGGGCACTGGCCGGCACTCAGTGACTGCCAAGGCAGACGAGCGGATCGCCTGGCGGGCCACATCGGCCGGCCATCTGACTGTAAATGCGCGTCCCCGCCCCAAACATCAACCAGGTTACTACCGGTACTATCCACCAGCGGGTCTGTTGCCAGGGCATATTCAGCTCCTTATAGCGGGGCTGGCCAATCAGCCGGCCGGTTGCCCCCACTGCACACCGCGTTTGCCGCCCAGGTTAGAAGGTTAGTCTCCCGTACAGGTTCGCCGAGGTATGCCGCGAGCGTAGGAGATGCAAGTACGTTCCCAAATTAGCGGGGAAGGCTAATCGCCTTGACTGTTCCGCATCGCCCATAGGTTCCGTGTGGCGTTGGCGGGCCCCTTTAACTGCCCAGGGCAGCGCGAGCCCGCTGGATCAGTTGATTGTCGCGGTGGCTGTTGCCCTTGAGGTTGAACAAACTGGCCGCCAGAAACTGATGCCGCCACGCTGGGCTAGCGTGGAAGAAATCTTCCAGCGCCGCCGAACTAAATTTGTAATCGTGCGAATCGAAGCCTTTGGCAAATATCAAGCGGCGCGCGGTCGCCATCAGCGCCATGGGATCGACGGCCTTGTGTTTCAGCGCTGCCAGGGTTTTGCGGGCGGCCAAGAGCGTATCTTTACCCACGAGATCGAAAATCTCCTCCACGGCAGCGGGGCCAGATTTGTCGAGGGCAACCGGCTCCAGTTGATCCAGGCACAATTTTTCATTGAGCTGGCCGCGTTGCCGCATCGTGTCGCGGAACATTGCCAGAAACGCTGCGTTCTGGAGGAGTATGTAACGCCGATGTTCATCCACACCGCTATGCTGGAAAGCAAAGTGCATGGCGTTGGTCATGGTGACGCAATGTAAGCCGACAATTCCCGGCTGCCGCGCCAACCATTCGCCGGCACACAAGAACAGGCCATCGTAAACCGACTGCGGACTGACCCCGGCGTTGAGCATGCGAACCACGTGTGCGCTGACCTCCTCGGGGCTGGCGGTACGGAGTGCCTGCAGCAATTCCACGGACGCTTTCGGGTCGGGGCGCCCAGCATACCAATCGCCGCGGATCTCCTGCAGGCGTTTCCAGTTGGCGCGTCCCGGCCGATCGGCGGGGAAATCATTGGCGGCGGGATTGCCTCCATCGCGTCCCCGATCCAAAAGCGCGTAAGCCAAAGAGCGCAAGACCGGCTCCGCGTAACGCCAGCCAATGACCTGCAAAGTTCGCCACGCATTGGCCGCATAAATGATCTTGTGGCCGATATCCCGAAAGTCCCGCACTGCCAACCGCCAGAAACACTCGCTGACCTCCGCCTGGCCGGCATGGCGCACCAAAGCCGTAATCGCCCGATCCGCTCCTTCTTCATCCCACGCTTCCATCGCGCGGAGAAACTGCTCCCGGGCTTGCTGCGGTGCGGGCAAGCCATTCTTCACTGGAGGTGGCAAACGCCAATCCCCTTCGACGCGGTTTCGTTCCTGGGCGGTCTTGAAATAATCCAACGCCCAGAATAACGGCAACCAGCGGTCGCGGTCGCCAGCCGCCATCGCTGCCAAATGAGCCGAATTCACCACCAGCACGGCATGAAACTTAAACCCTACCGGCCGCGGCTGAATGCCGCGCACCCCTGCCAGCATTAAAGCCGCCAGCAATTGCTGATAGCTGGTCCCCGAACGAATCCGCTCCGCCACTGCTTCTAATAAACGTTCGCGCGGTGTCTCCTCGATGAGCCGCACCAACGGTTCAATTTCCGCAGGGTATTCGACCATCACGCGTGTGATTTGGGTCTGTTCCGCTGAAACCGCAGGCAGGTGGCGTAAAAAATCCAGTTCCACACAGGACACGCCTGCTGCCGCTGCTCCCAGGAATGCCCGCCTCGTCCACCCCGACGGCCCTCCCAAATTATTCCCAACATGCCTCATGACGGCTCCTCCGTTATGATCAGGCTTGCCGTGAGTACCCCAGACCTAGTAGCTGCTACTTGCCCACCCGACATTGCCCCAAAACCTAGTATAGCCCGGCAGGAGTCGGTGGCGAGTCCGGCACCTGGCTGATAGGCACCCTTGGCAGGGCTGGGATGCTTCTACGAAACCAGCATCCGTGGGTGCGCCTTTCGCAAGGGTGCCAAGAAGGTCGCAACAGCCCAAGCGCCGCCCACTCTACGATTGAAAGCCGAAGCGTTCTGCCCCGAGCAGCTTAAGGTTCAATTTGCCGCCGCTTACGGTCATTTCGTCTAACGCACGTTGTACGTCTGGCCAGGTCAATTCCTCACCAGCGCCGTTTTCCAGATGGCATTGCCAGGCGCGGCGCATCAATTCCTTGATGAAGGCTGCGCTTACTCCCTCGGTACGGCGTGCAATCTCCTCGCACAGGGATTCCGAAAGCACCAGTCCTTTGGCATATAAGCGAATGAGGCGGCAGCGACATCCCAGGTCGGGCAACGGAAACTCAATCGCCTGATCAATCCGTCCCGGTCTGCCCGCGAGTGCCTCTTCCAGGCATAAGGGGCGATTCGTCGTCAGAATGAAGAGAATCTCCGCTTCTTCGCTCAGCCCGTCCATCTCATCAAGCAGGCGGTTGAGCAGGGGGAGGTTCGGCCTCTCTTCGGACCGCTGCGTGGCGATCAGGTCCACATCCTCTATGACAACCAGGCTCGGTTGCAGTAGCCGCGCCAGCATCACGTACTCGCTCAGGCACGCCATCTGCTCTGCGCGGATCACAAACACCGTATGCCCTTGCAGCGAACTTATCAAATAGCGAATCGTGTGCGTCTTGCCTGTTCCCGGCGGGCCGTAGAAGAGCAAGCCTTTCTTGACATGAAAGCCACGGCTCTTTAGCGAGTCGCGATGCTTGACGAACTCGAGAACATTTCGCTCGATGGCGTTCAGCGTACCCTCAGGAAGGATCACCTCCTCGCGCCGCACCTGCGGCACGGGAAGCACGGTAATGTGTTGCCTTTCCCCTGAGAAATCCTCGACGTCGTCTTCCAGCGAAAGAACCTTGCCGCGATACGAGCGCGACTCCTCAAAGGTCTGCCTAATGGCCGCGAGCAGTTGTTCCATGATCTGGCGTGCCTCGGCCGTGTCCCGACTGGCCAGCTGCACGGACATGCCTGCGGCCGGTCTGCGGTAGTAGGATGGCACCATCAACAGCGCCAAAGCTAAGCGCCCCTTTTTCAATAGCCACAACCCGTTGCGCAGCACAGGCACCGGCTTTTCATCGCCAACGGAGACATACTCGTATTGCGGCGGCGTTGCTTTTGGCCCACCCCTGCCGCCAGATGACATGAATATCTCCGCAATCTGCACCAACTCTGCGAAATAGACACTTCTTTCCTCCACGCCATAAAATCCAACCACCTTGGTCTCTTTGGCCACCACCTGCTCGATCGCCTTTTGCAGGTCCACTTGCAAGCGTAACGGGAACGTCCGCTCCACTGTAACCACTTGCTGCGGATCACTGGTGCCCAGATGCCTTTGTAGAATCCGTGACAGCGCAGTTCTCCGCGGGCGGAGCGGCCAGAGTTTGGCTAAACCTGCCACAAACGCCCCGAAGCCGATTAACCCCCATACCCAGTATGGCATGCACCACTCCCCTTTGGCTTTTCAGGCGGCTTCCTTACCACTCCCCAGCTTGAACCCGTTGGCTGCAGTTGCGTTAATGTTACGCTTACGGCTGTATTTTGCACAGTTCCGCCCACCGCTAACGCCTACCCCTTGCCAGGCCCTGTTAACAACACCGCGGCCCAGGGCTTTCCTGGAAGAGTGCCATCGCTTCTCATGCTCTGGCCACTTGCTCTTCTTAATCGCTTTTGCCTGAGAAGCCATTCGCATAGATCAGCAGCCCTTGGCGAACACTAGCAAAAATCCCAATCCAAGAATCAACACCCCAACCAGCAACAACTGCATCACACAACTCAGCAGGGAAGCCCACCACGGACGAGCCTTTTTCTCAGTCGCTACCACGATTTCGCGCGGGTGGACAGGATCGGCTCCCATTAATTCGCTAAGCACATCAGCATCTTCCTCGGTTCCTGGCATGGCTTCTCGGTTGGGTGCCGGAGGTCTTTCGGGAATGAACGCTATCAACCGATGAGCATCTTCTTCAGTGCCGGGCACGGCTTCTCGAGCTCTGCTGACATCGCCTTGCTCCGCGCTGACTCGGTCATCGGGTTCGAGGTCGCGCAGTATGCGTTCCAGGTGATCTTCAAAGTGCCCCTCCTGCCAGATGTCGTCCCCGTTTTCCTCATCTTGGCAAACGCAAAACTCTCTCGGCTGGTTGGGCAGGGTAAACGGTATGGCCTCGATTTTTACCGTTTTCCGGAGATATTGCAGGTTCTTGAGCTGATCAGCAAACCAGCTTCGACGGGCAAACTCAGTATAAAGCGGGGTACACGCGATCAAGCGTCCTCCGCCGTTAATCCGCCGCAATATCTCCCGGCGCGCTAGCCAGGTGCTCGCGTTACCTACCGATCCGCACTTGCACTCGAGGCATAGAAAGTGACCGTTGCGCAAGCCCAGCACCACGTCCCCTTCGGCGACCACCGTGCCCGTATCAGTGGCCTCGCAGACACGCACGTTTTTCCAAACCGACTCTATCATGTGGGCGTAACGAGCGCCACCATCTTCCAGCCAGTCCACCAGGCGGCAGGCTACCGCTTCTTCCAATTCCTGCCCTAACGATGACGTAACTGGGCCGTTCCTGCATAAGAGCTTTACTACTGCGGCGAAAGCCGCTCGCGTGTCGTGCGTAGCACCAATTTCTAGCAACGAGCTGCTTTCCCTTTTCAATCGCTGCACTCCTTGCTCGGGCGGGCATAACTCTTCCGCCGAATGGGCAGCATTCCTGGTGGCGTAATAGAGATTCGAGTACAACTGGTCGGTTTCTCGCCGACTGATCAGAAACTGTGTCCAGGTCTTTTTCCACTGGGACAAGTTTGTCTTAGGAGGGGTCCGAAGAGCGGCCGGGTTGTCATGGCGGCCCGCAGTGTAGCGAATGTCGTATCCGTAGCGCGGTCGAGGACTCCGAGCAGAACCATCGGGGACAGGCCAGATTTTCCTTGTCTGCGGCGTTCCCTCTGTGAATAACTCGTAGCCGTTTAGACCGATCAGGGTCTCCAACGCGGCTTTAGCTTTGCGGTAACCATGCGTTCGTCGGGCAAATCCTCCCGTTTTATCCCACACTATAAAAGCCACCTTGCGCGGGTCATTGCGTACCAGGTAAAGTTTGTCGCAACTTTCGGCCAGGATGAGCGGCAAGATCACACTGCTGCCTTCTCCCACAAGGACATATACCTCTGAGACGTTGCTCCCCGCGCATAGGATCTCTCGCCTCACAACTTCTTGAAGGTGGGGGCCATCCTCCCAATCGCGAACGCACACCGTCTTCATATTGCCGCGCGGAAAACCGAAAGAATGGAATGCTTTTTGCAAGCGGGACTTGGAACCGTTGCCATTGGTCGAAGATTTCTGAAGAAACACCACGCGATCTTTTGGTTGGGCCAATTCGAGAAGAGGGCATAATACAGCTGTCGGTTGGTCCACCACGCAGATGAAAAATCTGCCACCCATAACGTTTTTCTCCCAAAATGGTTCCGCGGCTGGCCAGTTCCTCTATTACAGAAACGTTTACTGAGGGCAGGAAGTGACAAACTTTTTTTCCGAAATCTTATCGCCTTTGTATCCGCGGCCGAAATCGCTGGCAGTGGCAGTTGTAGCAACCGCATTTTTTCGCTAAGATATGTTGTTCCGAACTGCGCCAACGCATGAGGAAGCTATGGCCGTCAATCCGAGCAATCCCTTGGTGGTGCAGAGCGATCGCACGCTGCTACTGGAGGTAGATCACCCGCTTTACCCGCGGGTGCGCGACGCCTTGGCTCCGTTCGCTGAGCTAGTCCGCAGCCCCGAACACATTCACACTTATCGCATTACCGAGCTTTCCCTCTGGAACGCCGCCGCTGCGGGCATGACCGCCCAGGCCATGCTCGACGTGCTGCAACGCTATAGCAAATATCCGCTCCCGCCTAACATCCGCCGCGACATCCCGGAAATCGTCAGCCGATTCGGTCGGGTCAGGCTCGAAAAAGATGAACCGGACCTGCGTCTGGTCTGCCCCGACCGCCCGCTGCTGGAAGAACTGGCCCATCATCCCGCGGTGCGACCATACCTCGGCGAACGCCTCAGCCCGATTGCTTTCCGCGTCCCAGCTGCGCATCGCGGCGTCATCAAGCAAGCCCTGATCAGCGTAGGCTATCCTGCCGAGGATTTAGCCGGCTATACGCCCGGCGCCTTCCTCGACATCCGCTTGCGCGACACTTGCCGCAGTGGTCCGCCGTTTCACCTCCGTGGCTATCAGAAGGAAGCTGCGGAAATTTTCTACGCTGGCGGCGATGTCCGCGGCGGCAGTGGAGTAATCGTCTTGCCTTGTGGTGCG
>BEIM01000035.1 GCA_002898995.1 bacterium HR36 | reverse complement strand
TGCGGCTTGCTTTGATGCTAGGCGTGTCAAGCTTTGTTTTTGCCCTGGCACACCATATCCCGCCATTTAGTGAGCCATATCAAAGGGAGATATTCGTGTTTCGCGTCTTAGCTGGCGCATATTTTGCCATGCTCTACTGGCTGCGCGGCTTGGGTGTGGCGGCAGGTGGACACGCTTGCTATGACATTCTGGCCAGCGTCAGTTAGCATCGTTGCCCAACGAAACGATAACTGGGCCCGATCCCCAGCTCATCTGCGTCTGCCAGCAGTATGCTAGACACGGCGTTGCAGACGTCTGCCCAGGCGGCGTAGCGCCGGGCTAACATCATCTGGCGGAATGCGGACGTTGAGCAGACTAAAGGTATCGCGGTTACTCAACGCAGCACGTAAGGCTTTTTCTAAATCGGTTTCGGTTTTCACTTCGAAGCCCCAGCCCGAGCCTAAGAGATCAGGCAGCCGGTGGTAATTCCAGTCTAAGATATCGTTAAACTTGCCTTCCATGATGAACCGCTCGGTCTGGTAACCGCCATTATTTATAACCACCACGATGGGATCGAAACCAAGGCGAACCGCTGTGCTGAGCTCCATGCCCGTCATTTGAAAAGCTCCGTCACCCACCAGGACTAAAGGACGCAGTTTGCGATTTGCACATTGCACGCCAATCGCAGCTGGTACGGCAAAACCCATGCTAGTATAATACGCCGGGCTAATGAACTCCGTCTTTTGATGGATGGTCAGGTCCGAGGCGGCGAAGAGCGAGTCCCCTATGTCCGCGATGACGACCATGTTATCATCCAGAATGGAGTTGATTTTCTGGAACAGTCGGCGGATGGTAATGGGGGTATCGGGCTTCGCTTCCCAAGGGGCGTAGATGGGGTCGCGGGCTTCGGGAAGGGAGCGATCATATTGCGGCAGGTCCTGCTCGCATAAGGCGCGGAGGAAATCTTCGAGCAGGATTCCCTGATAATGATGGAAACGGATACGGACACTCTCAGAAGTGGCAAGGATAATGCGGCTCTCATCGAATTTTTGGGTATAGATCCCCATTTCCATATCGGTCAGATAGGTGCCCAATGCCAAGACACAATCAGAATCCTCGACAAACTTAGTTACTTCGGGCCTGCCGAGTGCTGCTTCGTAGACGCCTACGTACAGCGGATGACTTTCCTTGATAGCTGACTTGCCCAACAGCGTCGAGGTAATTGGGATCTGCGCTTTTTCCGCCAGCTGCACGACTAGGTCCTGCAATCCGAAGCGATGCACCTCCACACCGGCCAAAAGGATCGGGCGACTACTTTGGCGGAGCATAGCTAGGGCTTCCGCCACAGCTTCTTCCAGAGCCTGCGGATCGCTCCGCGGTTTTTCTGGGAAGGGACAATGTTTATAAAGGGGTGTGGCCTCGATAACATCACGGGGCAGTTCGATATAGACGGGGCGTTTATAGCGAATACAGGCGAATAACACGCGGTCAATCTCCCGAAAGGCCGTCAAGGGGTCTTCTAATGCCGCCGAAGCCACCGTCAGGTGGCGGAAAACTTCGCGTTGCGTTTCAAAACTGCGAACGACATGATGTAAATACTGGTGGGGACCACGCTCGCGCAGACCGGGAGCGCCGCTAATTACCACCACTGGCGATTCTTCGGCATAGGCGCAAGCCACAGCGTTGACAATGCTAAAACCTCCTACGCCGTAAGTCACGCACGCTACACCGATGCCCCGAATCCGCGCGTATGCGTCGGCAGCGTAACCCGCGGCTAGTTCAGTGGTATTGCCAACCAATTCCAGCGGGCTATTCTCCAGCAGCTTATAGAACCCCAAGACATAGTCGCCCGGAATGCCGAAAATGTGCCGGGCACCTAGGTCATAGAGCCGGCGAATTAAGTACTGACCGAGGGGCAACGTGTCGCTATCGCGGCCAGCCTCCCAACGCGAAGGCCGTTGGCTGCTCGGGGCTTTCCTGACGGCGGTGCTGATCTTCTTTTTCCGGGTCATGTTGCAGCTCCTTGGCCGGGAAACAATGTGTCCCATAAAAGCATAAGGCTAACTAATACAGCGGACAAGGTGATACGAGAGACTCATTGGGAGCGAAAGCCCTGGGGATGGGAACGGTGCCAACGCCACGCGGTCTCGACAATGTTCGCAATGTCGCGATAGCGCGGTTGCCAGCCCAGGACCTGGAGAGCATAAGTTGGTTCGGCCACCAGGCGAGGAGGATCGCCCGCCCGCCGCGCAGCTTCCCGAACCACAAAACGACGCCCCGTAACCTCTTGGCAGGCGGCAATTACTTCGCGCACGCTGTACCCGCGACCGATTCCAAGGTTGCATACGATCGCCTGGCCTACGTGCAAGCGTTCCAAAGCCCGCACGTGAGCATTGGCCAGGTCGTCTACATGCACGTAGTCGCGGATGCAAGTGCCATCGGGGGTATTGTAGTCGGTGCCGAAAATCTCGACATAAGGTCGCAGTCCCAGCGCTGTTTGTAGCACTAGGGGAATCAAATGCGTTTCGGGGTCATGGTCTTCGCCTAGGGTACCGTCCGGACGGGCCCCTGCAGCATTGAAATAGCGTAATGCCGCGTAACCAATTTGCCCGCTGTGTGCCAAATCCGCCAGCGCCCATTCGAAAGCCAATTTACTGCGGCCATAAGGATTGATGGGGTTCGTCGGAGCGTTTTCAGAAATTGGCGAGTGCGTCGGCACGCCGTACACAGCGCAGGTGCTTGAAAAAACCATCTTGCGCACGTCGGCCTGAAGCATAGCCTGGAGCAAGGCCAAGCCGCCGCGTAAGTTGTTTTCGTAATAGCGTTCGGGGTGCTGTACGGATTCTCCGACCAGGGCAAATGCTGCAAAGTGCAGAATGGCTTCGATGCGATGCCTGCGCAGCAACTCGACCACAAGCGGAACGTCGTGAATGTCCCCTACGGTCAACAGGTTTGATGGTATCGCTTCAGCATGGCCGCGTGACAGGTTGTCCAGCACCCAGACCTGGTGTCCAGCTTCCAGCAAAGCGTACACCGTATGACTACCGACGTACCCCGCCCCGCCAGTTACCAAAACGCGCATAGGGTTCTCCATCGGAAATTTGACATTAGGGCGATGCGCTGGGGCATAGCCAATTAGGGCTTGGCTTACGGACTTTCGGCCTCGGTTTCGTTTGGAACCCGGTCCAAAAGCAGTTGCCCGTTGATTTCATCAATTTCTTCGACCCTGCCGCGTAAATCTCCAGCGTCTAAGGCCACCAGGGGGCTAATTTCGATGGAGACAGGCACCTGGCCCTTGGCATCTCGTGGTACCTGAAAGCCCGCTTGTTCCAACCAGCGGGCGTATAGTCTTATCAGCGCCGCCCGCACGGTTTCCGGGGAGTCCTCCCCGACAGCGTTCTTGAGGGGCGCAAATTCCTCCGCTCGGTCGGTTTGCACAACCAGCACTCGGTCAGCCAGCGGGAGCGCATCAAAAATAAAAAGCTCCCACTTCACGGCATTCGGCAATTGTGGCTCAACACACTCGCCCCATTCATTGATATAAGCAACCTTCTTGATGACGCGGTGGTAGGGTAAACGAGTTTCAGGTCGGCTCACACGCTCCAGGAAAGCCACGCTGAAGATGTGAATGCCCGTGTTACCGGCATCGAGCCAGAACCCACCCGCAGGATTCTTACGGTACTGGTATTCGGCTGGAATTTCCGAATATTCGACGAGGTAGTGCTGGCCACGATAGTAAACAATCAGGCCGACTTTTTCTTCGGCATGCTGCCGCGGTACTACTTTGACCGAAACATCCGCGCCATGACTGATATGCTGCCCGAGAAAAAGAGGGTCCGCCACTCGCACCAGCGGGTTGTCCACTTGAAAGTAAAACACCCAGCGGACGCCACGCCGTTGCCAATCGCGGATGATACCGGCTGCGCGAATGGCCGGGATGAATCCCCCATGACCGTTCGGACTGAGAGCCAGCTGCCACTTGCTCCGCATCAACACGCGCCCGGTACCTTTGTCTAAGGCCGGCATGGTGCCCTGCGTGAAAAAGGTGACCTGCTGCGGCTCCAGGCCAAAGTAATTGTGCTCGGCGAAGAACCGCCGCGTCGGGGCGTCGTTGTCCGGGCTGGTCATGATGTACCATGGCAACGGTGCGCGGTAGCGGCGCGACAGAGCCAGCACTTTCTCGGCATGCAGCTGAAACAAGCTTCGTTGGATAATCGGCCCAATAGGAAAAGTACCCTTCGGGCCTTCGTGGCCCAACCGCGAACCGTGGCCACCTGCTACCAGGGCCACCGCTACCTGACCATTGCGCAGCGCTTCTTCACCAACGGCTCTCGCTTTTTGTTCCAGTTCCCAGGCTTCGAAAGTGTTAGCAAGACGTAATAGCTTCGGGGGTTGGACTTGCTGCCAATCCAGCACCGTTGCACAAGTTGCGTTCTGGCCGCCGCGGAACAAACGGTCGAGTTCGGCCCAATCACATCTTTCGACCTCGGCGGCAAGCTCAGCCCGTTGAACTTCATCCAGTTCCGACCACCAACGCAGCACATGTTCTTGGCCAAACGGTTCCAGGCGTTCCCTCAATCGCTGGTACAGCCCATCTGGTAGGATCGCGCTGGTCATAGAAGGTGCCCCCTGCTTGGCAATTGGCCAACCTTCCATCGGACTACGGAAAAGCGTGTCGGCCTGGTGAAGCAGCCTGTGCTGCGAATCGCCCGTAAGGTGGCGCGTCCCGCTCCGGTACAGTTTACCGCATAAACAGGCTCCAAGCAGGCGTCAAGCCTGGGGAACCGCGGGCCGCAAAACGCTTTTGGCGGAACGGGGAACCGCAAAAGACACAATCCCCGCGTGGGATTCCACCCAGCGCTGCGCCAAATGCCAGGCAAGACGCACGGCGCGCTCCAATGCCTCGCTTTCGACCAGGCTCAAATCGTCTCGCAACGTGTGCAAATAGAATGAACGACGTACTACGTCTCCTAAGATGCTCAAGCTCGACAGCCCCTGGGCAGCGAAAGGCTGATGGTCCATACCCGCACCAAGCACACGTAATCGGCGGGGTCGGAGTCCGAGTTCGCGAGCGACCGCCTCAGCCCAAACCTGAGTGCGGGGTTCTCCGCTCAGGTAAAGGTTTGGGCCGGCCCCGACACTTTCGAGGTTGATCAACAGCGTCGGTTTTTCGTGCCACCATTCCGCATATTGGGCCAAGAAGTGACGGGCTCCCTCCAAATCGGTCTCCTCAGCGCTGGTGGCGACGAACACCACCTCCAGCTGACGTGTCCACCATATCCCCTGCCGGGTGCTTTGCTGCCAGCAGCGAGCCAATTCTAACAAGGCCGCGACTCCTGACGCGTTGTCCAAAGCACCGGGACTGCGGTTGCCGCTGAAATTCGCTGCCAGCCCTGCTAGGCAAACTACTATCACGATGGTCAGGTTCCAGGGATTGGGAGACGACGGCAGCCACACCGGCCAGCATTGCCAGGACCAAAGCAGACCTAGCATCGCCAGTAGCCAGCTGCAGCACCACACGACTGTTACTAAGCCCACACGAAGCCCGGTAGGAATCACTTGCGATTTGGTGTCATAATGCGCCATGAAAACAACCCGAACGTTACCAGACGGATTCTTCTTGGGCGTTGCCAACAGGTTTTCGCTGAAAGCTGGCCCGGTAGAGGCGGTAGGCCGAAAAGCGTTTCCTGTCCAGCACCAGGGAAGATTCACCAGCAGGGCGACGCTCACCCAGGCCAGCACGGAGATTATGGGGACCATTGGAAACGCTAGTGCCCCCAGGACCGCCAGCGTAGCGCACGCTGCAAACAGGGCCCGGTTCCACCACTCCCGACTCGTGGAACCAACGGCAAAAGGCTCTCGCCGCACGCTCAGCCCCAAAGCCTGCATTTGCTGGGCGATGAAGTCCGCAGCCTGGCGCTCCGCGTCTGTGCAGACTTTTCGTGGATAGCACAATAGCTCCACATAAGACTTCGCGCGTTCCCCAATCCGGCCACTCTTTTCGTCTCTCATAGGCCCCTTTTCCTGAGAATCGCTGGGCAGCACGCCGTGGGTCTTCATCACAGTGCTGGGAATCCCTTTAGTATGGTCAGCAGCGGATGTTTTGGCAAGCAAAAAATTCAGCAAGGACATAGCGGTCGGCATATCAGGTGCCAATCCTATTTTTGGCCAAGCTGGAATCGGAAGGTAGCGCGATCACCAATGCAGCCCGCCTTCACTAGAGAGAAACGCCCGATACTTTCATTTGCTTCGGCAAGTTGGGAATTTTTCCTTGACGCTGGGCAGGCTTTTTCCTATTTGTGAACGCCAAAGCGAGGGCTCCTTGCGTTGGCGCCTCGAAATTGAGCCCTGTCCCGAACACGGTCGGAACAGGGTTTTTTGTTTTCCTCAGAAGGAACGACCACTATGCTCAGCACCCAACAAGCAATGACAGCCCAGACGACACCTGAGCGCAACGGTGTACACAAGACGCAGCATGGCGGGAATGCCGGCCTGCTGCCCCGACCCCCAGCTCAAGAGCCAATGTTGCCGCGGTTTATGATTGCCCTGTTCCGGCGGGACCCTAGCAAGGACACCTACACGGAAAAACGGGTCTTCGAGGGTTACCAAATCTGTTGGCCAGATGGCGAACCAGCCAGCATCAGTTTGGAACGCTTTTGCCAGCTCGGCTGCCGACTCCTCGGTCTGGGCAAGCGGATGCAGGGCAAACAAGAGCAACTGGTGGAAATGGGTGTGCATCCCTTGCCCGCAGGGTTGGATTCCCCGCTGACCCCAACGCCCCCGGGCGTGCGTTGCCGACGCTTTTACCTCCAACGCGAAAACCACCTCGCCCGAGTGTACTTTTTCAACGGCAGCCCCACGGAAGTCTGTTTCAATACCGTCGATGACGATCCCTGCGTACTGGAGTGGATCGGGGCCCTTGACCTCCCCGAAGGTGAACAACGGTGGTTCGATTTTACCGCACGTACCCTGGATGACGTAGGCGAAGTAAAGCGCGGCTGGTTTACTCGAGCGGCCGGATGCTGGTAGCCCAGACCAAATCCGCTCGCAGACCGCTCCGGTAGCCCAGAGCCTGACCGGAGACCTCTACGACGCGGTTTACGAACTTCTCGGCTGCAATTGCGTCAGACAGTTGCAAATAACAGCGCAAACGGCCCATGCGGTCTTCCAAAAAATAAAGCGGCCGGCCATCCTCAGTGAGAGCCGATCGCCGCAGCACACCCACGCTGCGGAAGTTAAGGACAGAGTCAGCAACTAGCCCTGGAACGCGCAAATGGTTTCCAATCGTGTCGACGTCGTTTACTGACCTTGTTTGGCCGGCATCAGGTTGGCCCACGTATGCAGTTGCCAACACAGGTCGACTAGTCCTCAAACGGTCTTCTGCCTCCCGTTCCCGCAACCGGATAAACTCCAGCCGATTTAGGGCCTCCCAACGAATGGCTGCATCCGACGCTTGGCTCAACTGCCGATAGAGGCGTTTGGCTTCTGTAAAGTCGCCCGTTTGGCAACCGCGCTCATAAGCGAGATTGGCTTGCTGCCGAAGACTCACGCTACCCGAGCCAAGTCCCTCAAACGGTTGGGGAGGGTTAGCCGGCTGGTGTTCCACTACGCTCTGTTGCAAAGAGACGGCTGATTTTCGCACAAACCGCTTCTCGCCCAGCGGCTCAATACGATAAACTTCGAGCATTTGCTGGCCCAATCGGATGTGATCCTGGCCGAGTATACGTACCAAAGTCCCCGGAGACAGTTGCACACCGTCGGTGCTGGCCTCGCTTCCTAACTCGCTTCCCACCAGCGTCGCTACTGCTTCGTGCACCACCCCAACCTCTGGCTGGCCCGGTACCAGCCGCACCGCCCTACAAGCGACATAACTGAAACTCCCGCTCGGCGGTCGAATCGCATAAAAATCGCTCGTTTCTCCTAGCACGCTAACCGCTTGGCCGGGTTCCAGGCGGGACGTGGCATAATAAGGTGGCATGGTGCCTGGCCCACTTTGCGCTACCGTGGAACAGGTCACAATTGCCTGCGTATCTGCCAGGGCCACAACGCTCCAAACCAGCCAGGCACTAGTGCTCAATATGGGCGCCATTCTCTTAGGCCAGGCTAAGATGGTCACACCGCAGCCCCTTTCCCTAGCTCCGCAAAGCCGGCTACCGGCAGTCCAGGCTGTTTCGTCGTGTTGCGCATATAATCGGCCACGTCAACCCTGCAAGTCCAGTGCTTTCGAGGGCCGCGCTTGATAGCCTTGGCACCCAGGCGCACCTGATTTCTTTTGGCAGCTGCTTTCTGGAGGAAAATGGTGATGATAGGTCTGACCTACGAAGCCATCGCCCGGATGATTGATCATTCGCTCCTGCATCCCAAACTAACCGACGCGGAGCTCGAGGCGGGTTGCCTGCTGGCGCGGGAATACGGAGTAGCCTCGGTTTGCATCAAACCCTACGCCGTACCAATGGCAGCTCGCATTCTGGAAGGTTCCAAGGTGGCCGTCGGAACGGTTATTGGTTTCCCACATGGCAGTCACACGACTTCGATTAAAGTAGCTGAAACGGAGACCGCCATCCACGACGGCGCCCGCGAACTCGATATGGTCGCTAATATCGGCAAAATCCTTAGCCGCGATTGGGGTTATGTTCGCCACGACATCGCTGCGGTAGTGGAAGTCGCTCACAGCCGCGGCGCGATCGTCAAAGTGATTTTTGAGAACTCATTCCTGCAAGATGAGCACAAAATCAAGCTATGTGAGATTTGCGGCGAGATAGGCGTGGACTTCGTGAAAACAGCGACCGGCTACGGCGAAGGTGGGGCTACTGACGAAGACCTACGGTTGATGCGGCAGTACAGTCCACCGCACGTTCAGGTAAAAGCCGCAGGTGGAATCCGCACCCTGGACCGCCTGTTAGCTGTGCGGGCTCTGGGAGTAACTCGTGTAGGGGCGACAGCCACTAAAGCCATTCTCGACGAATGCAAAGCGCGCCTGGCCGCCACCTGGGAGCAGCGGTGATGTTACTCACAGGCCAATGTTGAACATGGTCGCCAAATAGCGGCGCACCCGCCAGTAAAGCGTATAGTTGCCCACTTCGATTTTGACTCGGCCCAAGACGCCTGGATGCATGCAATCCTCAACCTCGTCGAAACGCACACTGACCAGGTAATGTTGTCGCTGGGGCTTGAGGGTTTTTTGTTCGGGGTCTTCTTGAGTAGGAATTTCGCCACCTGCTTTGTTGCTCAGTTGGGGCGGGACGTCTTTGGCCTCTACGGCAGAAATCTCGCTGACCGTGCCCCGCCAGTAGTTATAGCCCAATCCGTGCAGGCGAATCCATGCCTTCTGGCCTTCCACGACCAGAGCGCGGTCCTGCGGCTCTACCAAGAGCACTGCTGCTAGCGCGCGGTCTTCGATCACCTCACAAATCAGGGTACCGGGCTCCAGAAGTTTGCCTAACTCAGAACGGGGCAACAACTGCGCGACTTTGCCGTCGCGCGGTGCTCGTAGCAGCAGGCGGTCCATGCGGATTTGCAATTCCCGCGCCTCCTGCTCTAGTTGGGCCAATTCGTCTTCGATTCGCGCTAACTCTTGGCGCAAGCTCCCGTGCTGTGGATTAGAAACCAGTTGCGCGAGAATGTCGGCCCGTTGCTCCTGATAAGCACGACGGGAAGCCACGTTGAATTCCATTTTGCTTAGCAAGTCGGGATTCTTTAGCCGTGCCATGGCGTCGCCACGGCGCACGATTTGTCCATCTTCGACAAACAGTTCTTCCAGAAACGACCCTTCTTCGGGAGCGACAATTTTCGCCCGCGCCTGCGGTTCCACCTGCACCAGAGCCAGGCCCTTGACCCGCAGAGGAAACGGCACCAAAAAGACGGCCAGAAGCGCACTGAGTGCGACCGCCGCCGTTATGCTGACCCGCACCGGTTTCATGTCTGGCAACCTCCCCCGTCGTTTCACCGCCCGGAAAAGGCGATAGGCGGGATATCCCAGCAGACTCGCCAATGCTCCCGTTCCCAAAATAAAGCTGATTACTCCCAGTTTGTAGGGCTTGAGGAAAGTGTACAGGAAAATCAAGATCACGAAGGTCACGAACCAGCGATAGAGGTAGCTCGTGATGGCATAGGTGACAAAAAGGATTTTGCGACCTAAGCTCATTTGATACGGCTCAGGCGGCACCTCGATACCCAGGCAGTATTGCATGGCCAGGTTTGTCAAATAGCGATTGGAACGTTCTCGCAGATTCGGGATCTCCAACCAGTCGGCTAGCACATAGTAGCCGTCGAACCGCATCAAGGGATTGCCGTTGAAGATTACGGTGCTGATGCTGCACAGAACCATGATGGTCAGGCAGAGGTTGCTCAACAGCGTGTTGGGTTCGGCCCACCACCAGAGAAAGGTGCACAGTGCCGCTATCATAACTTCCACGTAAATGCCCGCCGCCCCGATGATGATGCGATGCCATTTGTTAGGAAGCAACCATGCATCGGTCACGTTGCAATACAAGCAAGGCGACAGGCACAAAATCAGGAATCCCATCTCGTGCACATCGCCGCCAAAGCGTTTGCAACTCAGACCATGACCGAATACGTGAATTACCTTAATCACTCCCAGAGAAGCCCAAGCATACAAGACCGTCTTCCAGCTGAAAAACTCATGGTAAGCAGGCAGCCGGGCCAGAAAAGTATCCCAGTGAGAGGCCACCAAGAGAATCGCCGCCAGCACAAAGCCGACGCTAAACAGGAAAAACGGCAACGTGAAAATGAACCGGACATAAGGCAACAGGCGGTTGAGCAGCTTGTCGGGATCGATGACGGGGACTTGGATGTACAGGATGTTGGTAAGGATGCGGAGCAGAGTTTGCCGACGACGCTTGCGGAACCGCTGGAACATGGTCTTGCCCGAACCTGGCATGTCGTTGAGGGCTAAACCAGTTTCCATGAGCTGGCTGGCAAATTGTTCGAGTTCTTCCAACGTCAGGCGTTGCGGCCGGTAGCGGGCTTCAAACAGCTGCCGGGCGTCCTCCAACGTGTGCTGCCCGTCCATCAGCTGCATGAGAAAGTATTCCTGCTCGCGGAAACGGTAATAACGCAGGCTCACCGGGTCTTTCACGACAAAAAACGTCCGACCTTCGTATCGTTGCTCGGTGGTCACCAGATCGGGCCGGAGTTTGACCCGAACCTGCTTTCGACGCTCGCTTTCATGGACCGCGGCAGGTGTTGTGCTCATGGTCAGCGAATTTTCAGCGGCGTAATTCCGGGAGGACCGTGAGGGTCACCCGAATTCCCAGCTCTAATCGGGCGCTACGAATCCGCGGGTTTTCCAGTTCGGCACGGACCCGCACCAGTCCCCCGCCACTCTCGACTTGCTGCCCGACATAAACCAGCACTCCTTCCAGAGGGCGAATGGTCTCCTCCAGCGACGGGGTAGGCCAGACGCGAATTACCTTGTCGCTGCCGCCGGTGAAACAAAACCTTCCATCAGGGGAGAACGCAGCGCAGGTTACCGAAGACGGATCACTCATGGCGTACAGGCGCAACTCCCGAGCATCCACGGGCCAAAGTTCGGGGATTTGTGTGGTGAAACTCGTCGCCGACGCGGGGGAGGGCAAGTCAGGCGTGTAACTGGCTAGCAGGACGTCAGAGGCAAGGGACTGCCCACGTTGCGGATAGGCCAAAAACAGCCAGCCGGGCAGCAGTGCCGCACCGTTTGGCGTCAGCCCAGCGTTTAGGGCTCCCAGAACCATCGGGGTGTGGTATCTGAAACCCTTATGATAAGCCAGGCGGAGCCAAGCCGACTCCTCTTGCGTCGGGGGAACGTTCCACAGATGCAAGCGTCCCCCGGCTGTGGTCGTCAGCACTTGCCGTCCCTCGGGGGAAAAAAGCGCAATAGAGCGGAAATAACCCGACCGGCGGCTGGAAATCACGGCAAGCGTTTGACCGCCCCGTAAATCCAGGATACGCAATTCTTCGCCACTTTCGAAGAGTGCTCGCCGGCCATCGCGACTGATCCCCAGCTGCGCCACGTCTGCACTGCGGCCGTCCATACGCCACAACAGATCACTCGTCCAATTGCCCTGGGTATCCTGACCGATTTGCCAGCGCGCTAGTGTGCGATCTTGCGAGGCGGACACCAGATCCCCTTCCGGCAAAAAGGCCAGGCTTGTAACCGCGGCGCGATGTGCTGGTTCACGAGGAGTTGCCGGATCACGTACCCGGCATAACGTCTGTTGCGTTTCCAGGCTGGTCACGCAAATATCGCCATCTTCCGAACCGCTGGCCACCATCTTACCATCGGCACTGATAGCCAGACAACGGATGGCAGTGCGATGAATAGGCAGTACCTCCCCGATCACGGTCTGTGAAACTCTTACGATTCGGCCAGAAGTTGAGGCATCCACCTGCCACATGCGAATTCGGCCATCCGCAGAACCGGCGAAAATGGTATAGCTGACGACCTCGCCGCGACGCTCGATCGCCGGGCTGCTAGCCACACACCCGTATTCACGGGAGAACTTGGCGTCGCGCAGTTCCACAGCTCGCTGGGCTGACACTGCCCAATCCCAGAAGACCAGGCGCCCATCCTCGCCCGAGGAAATGAGAAATCGGCCATCAGGAGTCAGGGCCAGTCCAGTTACGGTTGCCGTGTGGCCGCGCAATTCTTTCAGCCAGCCTTGCTGCCGCTCCGGCTCAACTAGAACGCGCATGCCCGGCCGCACCATGGCGCGCATCGGCAAGGGAATCGCCCCTTCCACGTACAACCGGTCGTAATTCGCTATTCGCACTATCGTCTCCCCCGCTTTCACTCCTTCGCCGACGCGCTTGTACAGTTTGGTCACTTCCCCGGGAATTGGGCTACGGATCTGATGCAATTCCCATAACCGGCGCTTTTGCTCGTATTCGTGTCGGGCAATATGGTTTTTTTCCACACTGGCGATCCATTCAAACTCGTAACGGTCGCGCTGCACCTCCCTTTGTCGGAGTTCCAGCATGGCCACGGCATTAGGCACGGCGCGATTGACTTGCTGGGCGATCTTATATTCCAGGTCCCAATAGTCGCGGATCCGCTTGGCCACCTCAATATCCGCCGTGCTTTCCGCGCGGACCTTGGCCATTTCCATCTCCGGACGACTAACTGTGTCATCGAGTTGTGCAATGAGATCGCCGGCTGACAATTGGCTACCGAGTCGAACATACACCTGCTGCAATTGCCCATCTACGCGGGAAGGCACCTCGGCCTCCTGAACGGGTGCCAGAGTGGTGTCTGTGAGGACAATGGGATCGACCAGGATAGTCCGCGGGCTGTCTGGAACACTGGCGATCTCCAGAGGTCGCGTCCGGTACGGCTGCGCTAGGTTACCTGACCCGGGCGAATCTTTCATTTGTGCCTGCTGCCGCGGTCTAGGCTTTTCCTCTCCTGACCAGGAAAGTAATCCAGTCATCCACAAAATCGCCAAAGCTACCACCACGACACTGACCAGAGCCAGACTGAAACGCAGCATGGCGAATGTCCTCCCAATGTATGCTTATGTGTGCTCCATCCGCATGGCCGACAAGCCTCAGCGCAATGGGCGTCCCGCTAAAAGATGAGGTGCTCAAAGAGGAATTCCCATAGCTCGTAGAACCAGACGTAGCCGACAGAGCGGTAACCACAGCGTACCTTGGCGCGGACCTCGGCCCCGACGGGCATGCGGTCCAGTTGTTCTCTGGAAATATCCACAAGCTCAATACGAGCGAACAAAGCGGGTTCGTTGTTATGCATACTTACCGCACCGCCCAATCCCTCGGGATAAAGCCGGCCCTTATATCGCCGGTTGGGATCCGTAGCTAAGAGCAAGTCCACCTCCAGCGGCTCGCCGCGGTTCTTAACTAAGGCTTCGCGAATATGGCCGACGTGCCGCTCAGGAATGTACATTTCGATATGCCAGTCCCCCTCGCGACGGGCGACTTGCAGCAATGGTTCGCCTGGTTTGACCACTTTACCCAAGAGCTGCTCAGTCTCCGGTGTCACGACCTCGCCCTGGCGGGGTGCTACGACTAACCCGCCGCCCGTCAATCGCTTCAACAGCGTGTGTTGCGCCAAAGCAGCGAAGTAAGCGGAGCGCTGCTTGAAGAGTTCCTCCTGCAACCGGGTGCGTTCCTCGCCGCTCATTTTTTCCATTTCGCCGCCCAACTCGGCACTGCCCAGGTCGGCCAGTT
>BEIM01000034.1 GCA_002898995.1 bacterium HR36 | reverse complement strand
GCAACAGCCTGACCACGCAAGCGATAAATCATGTCGCGCAATTGTGCGGCCCGCTCGAATTCCAGATTCTCTGCTGCTTCTAACATTTGCCGATGTAGGTCTTCTAGATATTCCTGAGTAACATATTCGTCCTCCTCACGACCGGCGATCCGCGTTACCAGCCGGCGAGCGGCGATTTCTGATTCGATCCCTGCGCGAATAGCTTTGCGAATGGTTTCCGGTGTGATCCCGTGTTCGGCATTATATTTGAGCTGCATTTCACGGCGCCGATTAGTTTCATCTATAGCTCGCTGCATGGAATCGGTTACTTCGTCGGCATAGAGAATTACCTCGGCGTTGACATTTCGTGCAGCTCGACCCATCGTTTGAATCAGCGAGGTTTCGCTGCGCAGGAACCCTTCCTTATCGGCGTCGAGGATGGCGACTAACGACACTTCGGGTAGGTCTAATCCTTCGCGGAGCAAATTGACACCCACTAACACATCGAAAGCGCCCTCCCGCAGTTCCTTCAAAATATGCCAGCGCTCAATGGCATCTAACTCCGAGTGTAAATACTTACAGCGAATGTTGGCGTTCTTGAGATAGGCCGCTAAGTCTTCGGACATGCGCTTGGTGAGGGTAGTGACCAAAACGCGTTCCTTGCGTTCCACGCGGCGGTGAATTTCCTTGATCAGATCGGGAATTTGACCGCGGGCGGGTCGGACATGCACCAGCGGGTCCACGAGACCTGTGGGGCGAATAATCTGTTCGACCACCTCGCCGCCGCATTTCTCCAGTTCATAAGGCCCCGGAGTTGCCGAGACAAACAGCGCTTGATGGATCCGCGCTTCCCATTCGTCGAAACGCAAGGGACGGTTATCCAGAGCGCTGGGCAGACGGAAACCATGTTCGACCAGCGTCAGTTTCCGGCTGTGGTCACCGGCAAACATACCGCGAATTTGAGGGATAGTGACATGCGATTCATCCACGATTAGCAGGAAGTTTTTTGGGAAAAAGTCAATTAAGGTATAGGGGGGTTCACCCGGGTTTCTGCCGCTGAGCCAGCGACTATAGTTTTCTATGCCCGGGCAATGGCCGGTCTCCAGTAACATTTCCATGTCGTAGCGTGTGCGGGCTTGAAGTCGCTGTGCTTCCAGCAATTTACCTTGCTCCTTAAACCAGCGGACGCGCTCTTCGAGTTCTTGAGCTATGCCTTCGACCGCCTGGCGAATGCGCTCCTCAGGGGTAACGAAATGTTTCGCGGGGTAAATGTAAACCTCGCACAGCGGCCGCAGCGTAGCGCCGCTCACCGGATGTATCGCGGATATATATTCGATCTCGTCCCCAAACATTTCAATGCGCAGAGCGTACTCCTCGTAGGCCGGCCAGATTTCGATAATATCACCACGCACGCGGAACTTGCCGCGACTCAAGGCTGTGTCGTTGCGTTCGTACTGGATGTCCACGAGTTTAAGCAAGAATTCATCGCGATCGCATAAGTCGCCGACGCGCAGATAAATCATCATTTGCTTATAGTCAGCTGGCGAGCCTAAGCCGTAAATGCAGGAAACGCTGGCGACGATGATCACATCTTCGCGGCTCATCAGAGCACTGGTGGCAGCAAGGCGCAGCCGATCTATTTCTTCGTTGATGGGGGCGTCCTTTTCGATATAAATGTCGCGCTGCGGGATATACGCCTCGGGTTGGTAATAGTCGTAGTAACTGATGAAATAATGAACGGCGTTGTGCGGGAAGAATTCTTTGAACTCGCTGTAAAGCTGGGCAGCGAGGGTTTTGTTGTGGGACATGACCAGGGTGGGCTGGTTGAGTGCGGCGATGACGTGAGCCATGGTGAAGGTTTTGCCGCTGCCGGTTACGCCCAACAGCGTTTGGAAGCGTTTGCCCTGTCGGAAACCTTCGACGAGTTGGGCGATGGCTTTGGGCTGATCTCCCGCGGGTTGGAATTCACTGACCAGTTGAAAGCGGGCTGGCATAAGCAGGACTCCCAGGCAGCGATTGGGCCATACAGGCGACGCAAAATCCGATGGTCCCGAAGCGGAAAAATGATTCCGTAACAGTTTATCAGGCAGAAGCCAAGGGCACCATCTGAAGGCATTATAACTGGAGCGGGCCAAAAGGAAGCGACGGGGCCAAATTGGAAAATGTGCGTACTAGTGGCTTGACTGGTGCAAGAGCGCGTTCTAGAGTAGCGTTCTCTAAAATTGATACAATGGTCAAGACCAAGCGCAGGAGAGGTTCAGCATAGGATAGGTGGAAGCAGTATGCGGCTCAACATCAAGCGCTTAGCCGGAAATCTGGGCGTTAGGCAGAAACAGGTGCAGGCAGCGATCCGCTCGCTGCAAAGCGGATATAGTGTGCCGTATCTGGCATACTATGGCCGTTCACGGACTGGGGGCCTGAGCGAGACGGCACTGCGAGAAATTGCCCGTTACCTCGAGGAACAGCAAAGGCTGGAAGAGCGCAAGCAGTCGGTTCTCAAGCACATCGAAGGGCAAGACAGGCTGACGGAAGAATTGCGGGAAAGTATCCTGCGTGCCGAGGATGGGCCACAACTGGAGGAGTTGTTCTTTCCCTTTAAACAGCCGCAGGAAACACCGGCCGACCAAGCGCACGCTCAAGGATTGAGCAAGGTAGCAGATGCGGTGTGGAAGGCGGATCCCGTAGCAGAGCATCTCCAGGAATTGCTGCCGACTTTTGTCAACCCGGACGTGGGCCTGAAAACGCCGGAAGAGGTGTTGGAAGGATTGCGGCATTTGTTGGCCGAGCGGCTGGCGCAGGTCTGGCGGTGGCGGCGTGTCGGACGCAAAGCCCTGAGCAAAACGGCCGTGCTCGTGGCCCGACGTCATCCTGAACTCCAGGACGGGGAAGGGCAGGAATTCCGCGCGTTTTTTGACTTTCGGGAGCGGGTTGCCAAAGTGAAACGTTACATGTTGCTGGCTCTGGTGCGCGGGGAACGCGAACGGGCTTTGCAATTGGACATTGAATTCGACCAGGAGAAAGTGCGGCAGGCATTGCTAGAGGAGTTTCCAGTAAGCGAACATCCGCACCTGGACTTGATCCGTAGCGCCGCCAACGAGGCGATAGATTTCTACCTGATACCTGCGCTGGTCGGGGAATTGCGTCGGCGTCTGTATCAACGTGCAGAAGAATATGCGGCGTCGGTGATGGCTCATCATTTGCGACAGTTGCTGCTGGTGCGGCCGATGTCGGGATATCGCGTGTTGGCCATAGACCCGGCTCTGCGTCCTGGCTGCCGTGTTGCGGTGGTGGATGAAAACGGGAACGTGCAGGCCTGCCTCAGCCTCCACTTATTAGACAGCCACCGCCCCAGCCGCACTAGTAAGGAGAAAAGCCGCGAACCAGAGAGCAAAAGCGCCCAGGAAACGGGCAAGACGGTCGAACCGCACGCGCAAGATGCGGGTAGTTATGCAGCGGGTACGGAAGAGGCGACGGTATTGGCGCTAGAAACCCTGTCGCATTCTTCAGATGCCGCCAATTCGCGCGCCGACCGAGAAGCACTCCCTGGCTCCCGCGATAGCACGAGCAGCACACACGCTGCGTGGCCTGCCGATGTGGAACAGCTATGCGAATTGATTCGGCGTCACGAGGTGCAGGTGATCGTCATCGGCAACAACAATCATTACCGAGAAGTGGAGGAACTGGTAGCGGAGCTGATTAGTCGGCAACTGCCCGAATTGCAGTACAGTATCGTTTCGGAAGTGGGAGCGGCTCAGTATGCAGGGAGCATCCTAGGCAAGGAGGAATTGCCGAACTTGGAGGCGGGCTTGCGGCTGGCCGTGAGTTTAGGGCGAAGGTTCCAGGACATGCTAGCCGAGCTCGTTAAGGTAGATGTGCCGAGCCTAGTTGGACATTTGAACTGGTATGACATCACTATGCGGCGGGCGCAGGAGACGGTGCGGCACACGTTGGAGAGTGTGGTCAACTGGGTGGGAGTGGATTTGAATCAAGCTAATTACGCCCAATTACGCTACGTGGCTGGACTGAATGAACACCTGGCCCGTATGATTGTGGACTATCGCAAGCAGCATGGGCCGTTCCGCCGTCGCGAGGAGTTATTGCAGGTGCCTGGGATTACGGAGGCAGTGTATCGCCAGGCGGTGGGATTTTTGCGCATTCCAGATGGCGACGAGCCGCTCGACGCCACCTGGCTGCACCCCGAACAATATCCGTTGGCGAATCGGCTGCTGGAGCGGTTGGGTTTCAATGCCGAGGCCATTAAGGATCCGTTCCGCCGACGGCAGTTGCGGCAAGCACTGAGCCAGGCCGACACACGCCAATTAGCTGAGGAACTGGAATGTTCCGCGACGCTTTTGCGTGAAGTAATGAATCATGTGGCGGCGGCAGGACATGATCCCCGTTGGGTCTATCCAGCACCGATTCTGCGGCAACGAGTTGTACCGCTAGAGGAGTTGCGGGCGGGGCAGCTGGTGCAAGGAATGGTGCTGCGGATCACGGATTTTGGCGCGTTCCTGGACATTGGAGCGGAAGAAACAGGCCTGCTGCACAAAAGCCACCTGGGACATAAAAAATTCCACTCGCCGCGTGAAGTTATCGGTGTGGGCGAGGTGCATTACGTCTGGATCGTGCAGGTAGATAAGGTGAATAAGCGGATCGGTTTGAGTCTGGTTCCGCCGACGAAATACCGTACCCGGCGGGGGCGGGTGCGGCGGCGGCCGGCGGTAACAGCGCCACGGGAAACCCCGCCGGTCGTGATGCAGGTTCAGCCGCCAGGCCCACCGATGGCAGCCAAGCCAGGCCCTCGTGTACCTGAACCCGTAGAAGCGGCGGCACCCAGGACGGAGTTGACGGCCGGCGAAGAGCAGCCAGCAATTCCCGCAGCGCCAGCTGCACCGAGCCTGGCCGCAACTCCTGCGCCACCCGTGGAACCGAGCGGCGCGCCCACTCCACCTCCCAGTGTGGAGCCTAAACCTGTCGTTGCCGAAGCTGAGCCCGAAGTCCCCGTGCGCCCACCCACACCACCCAAGACAAGTACCGGTCCTGCGCCAGAAAAGCCAGCAACTTTGCGCCCAGTGCGTGAACCACCGAGAATCCCCGAACCATCGCCCGAGGCCCTCCTGGGCAAAAAGGAACTGCGTACCTTCGCGGAACTGAAAGCGCTCTTTGAAGCACGGCAGAGGCTGCAGACATACGCTGAACCCCAAACGACGCCGCCGGCTAGCGAATCTTCCGCCTCCTCTGATCGGGCCGGCGATTCAAGCAACTCCTAAGCCTGCGCTTACCAACTTCGCTCCGAACAGTTTTCACCTGGTGGAGGCCATAAGCGGCTCTGCACATAGCTAGAAGCCAGTGACCTATAAAGTGCGGCGCTACTCAGGCGCTGCGGGCAACCGCGACGGATTGCGGATGTAGCCTCTCCTGCAAAAACAGCAGCAAATGTTCCCAAGCGGCGATTCCCTCCTGGCCGTGTTCGTCAAGCAAGCGTTCTAGATCGTGTATCGCTTCTACCAGATCGGTGTAGGGATGCTCCGCCCGGCCGAGCAAACGTTCGGTGAAGGTCCGAAGGGGTTGGCCGGTTTCCCGTTTCCAATGCGGGCCGGATTTGAGCCAGCTGAGTGCAATACGTCCTAAAGCGCGAATATCGCCTAACCTGGGTTCCTCTGGCGTTTCCGAGGCGATTTCCGGGAAAAGCCAAATGGGTTCGCCCAGACCGCAAACTTTCAGCTCCGCCCGGTCGGTAAGCAACAAGCGCCCGGCGTGCAAGTGGCCATGGGCTATCCCCGCCTGATGTGCGACGCACAAACCAGTGGCGGCTTGGTGTAACAAACGCAGCCAAACTGCGGGCATGGCAGCAAACTCCTGCCATTCCGGCCCGGGCACGCCGTCTATCCATTCCACCAACACGGCGGGGCTTCCCTGCCACTCGAAAACTTCGTGGGTACTGGCAAGATTGGGATGGCGAACGGAGACGGCGCGACGAAAGGACTCGGCGTATTCCTGGCGTCGCGCATCATCTACCGCTGCCGCCAGATGGCGAAGCAAGCCTTCGCGGCCCGACTCAGGGTCAAAAACACGATAGACCGTTTCCAGCGGGGTCAAGCGCAGGCGGTCGAGAATTCGCAAGCGTCCGGCGAGCAACCCGTCCAGCCGATCCGCCTCAATCATCTCCAGCTGATAGGGCGAGAGGTATTCGCCTTCCAGGAGTAAATCGCGAAGCGAGCAATTCTGCCGGCGAGCATCCGCGAGGAGGGCGGCGAGCGTGGGACGGTCTATGACCTCGACGGTGAGCAGCCGCTGCGCCAATTGCAAATCCGGCTGGCTGGCAGCCGGCAACGCCGCCTCGGATTCTCCTGATTCCTCAGCAATGGTAAGCAACTTCTTGCCCGCCAGTTCGCGGATTTTGCGGCGATACCAGGATTGTAAGTCTAGGAGCTGGCGTTCCAATTCGGACTGTTGCGCGGAAACGGTTCGCCGGGCCTCGGCTAGGTGCTGGGCTTCTTCAGCCAGGCGAGAACTGGTTTGTTCGAGCTGCACGGCGCGTTGTTCCAATTCGGCTTGCTTGTGGGCCAGCAGCGATTCATTCTGGGACAGGGTGAGCTTCCACTCCTGAATCTGAGCACGCCATTCACTGATTTGCTGGCGAAAAGCGGCGAGGGCGTGGCGGTGTTCGGTTTGTGCCAGGGCCAAAGCTTGTTCCTGTTGATGCAAGCGCTGGGCAAATTCCTGCAATTCCTGCCAGGCACGTTCTCGCGCGGCACGCACTTCGCCCGCATAAGCATGGAGTTCGTCGAGTTGTTCCCGAAGAACTGTGCGGGCCTGGCCGACCTTGTGCAGCAGTTCTTGCGCCTGGGAAACGAGGATGGGAAATTGCTGCTGCAGTTGCTGCACGGCTTGTTCCCATTGGCTTCGCTGTTGGCGGAACTGTTCGCGTTCGTTTTGAAATTGTTGTTGCTGGCGTGCCAGCTCCTGTTGCTGTTGCTGGAGGGCCTGCGAACGGGCCAGGAGTTGGTCGAGCTCTTGAGCCAGGGCTTGTTCGCGCTGCTGAATCAACTGTTCTCGTTGGGCTAATTGGGTTTCGGTGGCGGCGCGCTCTGTCTCCCAGGCTGCGTGCTGCTCCTGCCAGCGGTGTTGTTGCTCTTCGAAAAGTTGCCGTTGCTCGGTCAATTCCTGCTGCTGCTGGCGTAGGGTTTGTTCGTTTTGGGCCAGTTGTTGTTCGCGCAGCGTCAGTTGTTCCTGGGCCTGGGACAGGATTTGTTCGCGGGTGGCCAGCTCCGCTTGCCGTTGCGCCAACTGACGGGCGAGCTTGCGGAGCTTACGGCGGCGGCATGCCAAACGCTCGACCTGGCTTTGCAACTCCTGACGAGCAGTGGCGAGTGCGGCGGTTTCTTCCTGAAGATGGTGCTCCTGCTGAATTAGCTCCTGCTGGCGCGCTTCCAGGGCTCGTTCGCGCTGTTGCAGGTCAGCCGCTGCGGCTTCCACTTCCCGCAATTGCGCTTCCAGGGCGGCGCGTTGCTGTTCCCAGGTGGATTTTTCCCGCTGGAAGGTCAGAGATTCTTCGTGCAAACGGCGCGAAGTTTCCGACAAGGTCTGCGCCTGTTCCTCGAGGCGTTGCCGTTCGGCGAGCAGCTCTGTTTCACGCTGCCGCAATTCCGCACGAAGCCGCTCCACGCGATTACGTGCGACCGCAAAGAGGGCTTGAAATTCCTCGAGCTGCCCCTCGCGTTGGCGGAGGTGGGTTTCGCGTTCGGCTAATTGTCGTTGCAGCTCAGCGAGCTCCTGGCCCGCTTGACGCAACTGCGCATCCCAAGCATTCAGCTCGGATTCGCGTTGCTGCACACTTTGTTCCTGCGCAGCCAGCTGCCTGTGCCAATCGTCCAGTTGTCGCTGGCGTTGACTCAACTCCTGAGCTTGCGCCTGGCACCGCTGCTCGTGTTCGTGCAGTTCCTGGCGTAAACGTTCCAAGCGCAGGGCATCCTTGTGCAAACGCTCCACATCGCTCGCCAGTTGCCGCTGCTTTTCGCTGAGTTCACGTTCCCGGGCATCGAGTTGTGCCTGGCGGGCTTGCAACTCGCGCTCAACTTCTGCTTGCCACTCCGCCACCAGCTGGCGCTCCTTCTCCAGTTGCTCGCGCTGCTGGTGAAGTCTATGGGCTTCCGTTTGCAGGTCCTGGGATTTCTGGGCCAATTCGTCCTGTTGGCGCTGCAGTGCCTGCTGGTCGGCAACCAGCTGACGTTTCTGGCGCTGCACTTTGGCGGCGGCCCGACGCACCGACTCACGCAGCGCCCGCAAATGATCGCGACGCCGCTGGTAACCCGCATCCATTTGCCGTCGGCGACGCCGCAACTCTTCTTCAGCCTGATGGAGCTGGCGCTGGCTTTCCTCGAGCTGGCGTTGGGCATCCTGGAGCGCGAGCCGGTCGGCTTCGAGCGCCGCCCAGGCCTCCTGCAACTTCTGGCGTGCCGCCGTCAGGTCGCGCTCCTGTTGTGCCAGTTGCTCAGCCTTGTCGGTTAGTGCAGCAATTTCGCGGTCTGCTTCGCCCCGCCACTGCTGGCGTTCCTGCTCGAACTGCCGTTGCTGTTCGTGGAGCCATTGCACTGCTTCGACCACTGCGGGCGGCCAAACCGCTGGTAGAGCAGGCACGAACCGCGCCGCACTCCCCGCCGTACCCTTTCCCGAATGGCCTCCTGCAGCGGGGCGGCACCATTCCGTCTCGCAAACCACCGAGCCGATGCGGAACCGACATGGAGGAAACACAAAAAGCTGCTTGCGTGCGTTGCCAGAATCACGTGGTTCTGCAACCGCCGAGTCGTCTAACCGCACGGGCCAGTCTGCATGGAGACTACGAACCAACAGGCCCGAGGTCAGCGCTAGCAGCACCGCCGCCTGAGGTGGCGCGGTAGGCAGCCGAATCTCACATTCAGTCTGGCCGCCCAGAACTACAGCGCCAGGCAACGCTAGCTCCAGCGTGCCCTCGGACTGTTCGGGGCCTTGCCAGCGCAAACGGAGGTGCCAGGTCACGGCAGCTTCCGGGCTGGCGTTCTCCTGCCGGGGCCCTTCCGCCATTACTTTTTCCTTGACCGCGCGGTGCTCCGGGAGCAATTCACCAACTCGCGAAGATTACCCTGCTTATAACTTCTCGCCGCAAACTCAGCAACGCCGTTTTTCCGCAAGTCAGCTTGCGATGCGCGGTGCACCGAGGAGGCGAGGGCGCATCTGGCTGACCAGCGGGCCGGCCCGCGGCTGATCAGGGTTCGGATACCTTTTGCCACCCCAGCGATTTACAGTTCGTGGCCCACAATCTCGGGTGGCCGGCAGCTCGGGCTCGGTTTCCGCGTATGCGCTGCGGCTTCGGAAGGCTCGCTCGACGCTACAACGCTGCGTATCTACTACTGGATAGACCGCTCACAATGCGTTCAGGAAGACGAGCAAATCGGCCAGTTCTTCGGCGGTCAAGATGTGAGCCTGGCCGTGGCGCCGCTGCTGGTTGTATTTGGTGAAGATTTCCTCAAGCGAGGCCGCCCGGCCGTCGTGGAGATAAGGTGGAGTCAGGCGCAATCCCCGAAGGGAAGGCGTGTCGAAGCGGTTTTCGCTGCCGTCACCAGTGCCTACATCGTGAGCCTGCCCGTCTTGATAGGTGTCGGGCCGATGACATGCGGCGCAGCCCGCTTTGCTGAAAAACAAGGCGCGACCGCGTTCGTAGGCAGAGCGCTGCTCCTCAGAGACAACGGCGGGTGGTGGCGGTGGCAAGGCGGCGACGTAGGCGACGAGGGCTGCCAATTCTTCCTCCGTGGGTTCGTAGCGGTGCGCGGTACGAAGTGTGCCCGCGATGCGATCGGCGAGAGTTACCGAGCTGCCTAGCCAGCCATACGGTGCAGTGTCGCGGCAGCCCCACAAGGCCCGCGTATTCTTCGGATTGCCAATCCCGTCGCGAGGCAAGTCCCAGTTTAGCCCATCGGCGCCGCCACCAGGATGGCAACTCGCGCAACTAAATTGCTGCAGATGCGTCAATTTCGCGGAGTGGAAGAGAATCTCGCCCCGGCGTATCAAATCAGGTTTCGGCCCACCCAGAGGAATATGCCGCACCAGCCGCAATTCGTGTGTATCAAACACGCTAAGCGAATCGCTCAGAAAATTGCTGGCGACCAGCCACCGGCCATCTGGAGAAAGTGCCAAGCGGCGCGGATTGCTTTGCGTCGGAAGCCGCGCCACCACCAGAAACCGGGAGCCCGACAGGTCATCGGCGCGCAGGTAAGGGTTCAGTCGGCGATCCACTTCATCGGCAACGACACGTGAGGCCACTCGGGGAAACTGCGTGAGGTCCACCACTGCTACACAATCGCTGCCACCCGACGCCACATAGGCGCGTTGACCATCTGCTGACAGCACAATGTCACTGGGATCGGCGAAACCGTTTTCCGGCTCATCGAGGATTGCGGTCTCGAAAACGAAACCGATCTGGCCGGTCCATCGCGTCAGCCCGCTGGTGAACACCCAGCCTTGTGCCAATTGGGTCGCGGGGAGCAAAGATCGCGGCCAGATGTGCACCATCCAGCCAGAATCCGCTCGTCCCCACACAGCGCGGACCGGTCCGGCACCCGGTGGGCGTAATTGCTTCAAAAGCGTTCGCAATTCTTCCTGATGCACGGCCGGGGCATCAGGTTCGAGGTTTTTCCCGCTCGGCCACCGAGTCCGCGCTACAACCCGGCCTGATGGGATCTCGACGACCAGCGTTTCTCGGCTGCCCGTTGCCTCCACCGCCACACGCGTGGCATCCACGAACTGGACGTCCAGCGGATTCGCATACGCCGGGCGGTCGCCGGTCGCGGCAGTGTGGCCAGCCTTGGTTCCGCTCGCGCCGCACCACCCTACGGCGATCACCGCACCCCAACATAAGCCGTGCACCAGTGCACTAATGCTGGCAAGTTTCTGGCGCGTACTTGACATGGCCTTTGTCTCCAGGGCAACGCTACTCGCCATATGGGCGTGCTCTGGCTAACCCAGGCTGCCCACCGCAATTGCCTCCGTGTCGTTGGCCCAGCGGTTGCTCAGCTCCGTTTGCCCCGAGCCATCCCCCTTGGGAATATATTTTCGGTGATTGTGGCGCAGGCAGCTCTATATTCACTCGGCAAGATGACCGAATCCAGACTTATTTGGCGGCAGACGCTCCGGAAGCTGTTTTGTTGTTACAGGTTGGCATCGCTTCTGGTTTGCGCGAAAAGCTCCCAGATCGGTTCGGCGTCCGCTAGCGGCACGGAAGTGCCGTCAGGCAGGGTTAGCCGCGCATGCGGATTCAGTCCCAGAGCGTAGTAAATCGTCGCTGCTATCTCCGCGGGACTGACTGGCCGATCTTCGGGATACATACCCCAGGCGTCGGTGCGACCGACGACAACGCCGCCACGAATGCCGCCACCAGCCAACACTACCGACCAAGCCCCGGTGTGGTGATCACGGCCACCGCGGGGGTTGAGCAGGGGGGTGCGGCCAAATTCGCCCATAGCTACCACCAGCGTGCTAGCCAACAAGCCCCGCCTTTCCAGGTCGTCCAGCAGGGCCGACAATGCTTCGTCCAGCATTGGCCCCAAGACGCGGCGGTAGTCTTCCAGCGTTGACGCCAGCGAACCGCCATCCGCATGGCAATCCCAGGTCACCGTGTCGTAAACCGTTTCAAACATGTTCACGGTCACGAGGCGTACGCCGGCCTCGACCAGGCGTCGCGCTAGCAGACACGATTGGCCAAACGTGTGCTGGCCGTAGCGCTGCCGCAGTGACGGTGATTCACTTTCCAGCTTCAGAGCACGACGAACTGTGGGGCTTAGCAGCGAGGCATGACGGGCACCACCGGAACGGCCTTCGTGCTGTTGGCGGGCTAAATCGTATGCCGTCAGCAATGCCGCTTCGTTATCCAGCCGGCCCAGATCCGCCCCAGGCAGCTGCGGCGACAAATGAATGGGCTCGTTAGCTGAGCCGAGAAAACCAGCACCCTGACCATGGCTGACGCTGATCCCCGTGTTGCCTATGGGGCCGGGGACGACCGCAAATGCTGGAACGCCGTGTTTCTGCCCGTAACAATACGAAAGCACCGCGCCATAGTGCGGGAATTCGCAGTCTAGCCGACACAAGCGTCCTGTCTGCATCAATTGATGCCCAGCTTCGTGCACCGCGGCTTCCCGATGATACACCGTTCGCACCAGCGCCAGCTTGTCCATACGTGCCGCTAGCTGTGGGAAGAGTTCGCTGACGTGCACACCAGGAACCCGTGTGGCAATTGTGCGAAATGGCCCGCGCACTTCGGCTGGGGCTTGCGGTTTCGGATCGAACGTGTCAAGGTGGCTAGGCCCGCCCACCAGAAACAACACAATACACGACTTCACGCTTTGCCCCGCCTGCCCCGAAAGCTGAGCCAGGTCACTGAGGGTTAGGCTGACTGCCCCTGCGCTCAATCCTCCTATCTTCAAGAAATCGCGTCGCGTCATTCCGTCGCAAAAGCGCACCCCCTGCTGACTTTCCAAGATGAGCATCGCTGGCCTCCTGATTCTTGGTGTCCGACAGCTAATATCTCTGCCGCCAAGGTGCCGGGCTCTTGCGTTCACGTGCGGCGCTCGCGCCGCAATGAGGCGGCTTCCTGAGCATCATATTAGTCCGAACCGGCCCGCGAGCCAGCCCAAACACCTGGCGCACACGACCCGTGATGTAACCGACGCATACCCGATGACCAAGGATGGCGTCCTCCCTCGCCTGCACTCGCGTAACGCTTTTACTGACCGACGCATAGGCACAGTCTGCGCAAAAACGAGGCGGGCAACACACTGCTCTTGACGCTCCAATTGACCGTCTCGCCGTTATTTGCAGGCGCCGGCACCGCAAGTTTCCTGTTCATCATGCTCCCAGTAGCTAGCGCATACGCCCATTGATGCGGCAGTGCTTTGAATCGGACATCTGAGTTACGCGGATAAGGTACGTTGCTGCTCAGATGCTAGCGCTAGGCAGCTGGGCATACCCAAACAAGAGCGGAGGCGTCAGCTCCCCGTGGGCGATTTCGGGAACGCGCACGAAATAGAATCGGCGGGTGTGCTGCGGAATCGAATCATTCTGCACGCGTTTTCGTCGAACCATGCCGGCTGACGTCCGCCGCTCTTTTGAGTTCGCTGCGTGGGCTCTATGAGGTTGCAGGTCAGGCGAGCGCAATTGCGCCCCAAAGTCCAGGGCGCTTATCGCTACCAACTAGCCGAGGCACTTTCGCACTGATTTAGACCCAGACGGACTGACGTCCGCCCTTATGCCTAGTCAATTTGGCGTCCTGGCCGAGCCGCGGCGCCGCCGAGCACCGCCTGGATGGTTTGAGCAATTTTCTTGATCACTTCCTCATCAAGCTCGAGTTCCAGGCTAGCGATGGTACCCTTCTGCCCGGTCTTGAGCGAGTTCAAGATATCCTGAACCAGCGGCCCAACGTTGGGGTCTTGAGTTGCCGTCAGCGCCAGGAAGCCACGGAGCTTGTCAAAGCCTGCGCGAAACTCCCGCGCCGCGTCGGCATCCGTCCCATGAGCACGCAGGTTGATCTTGATCTTATCCTCAACGCCGATACTCAAACTCATACCCGCGAACTTGTCCAACAGGTCGGCTGCGTTCGGATCGTTCTGAGCGAGGTTCTTGAGCAATGGCAGGTTGCCCATAGCCAGCCACAGGGTTTGGCGTTCCGGGATCGCTTTGATTACTGCCTGGAGTTCGCGGCTGATGCCTTTGGGCGTGGACTCTTCGGACATCGCGTCAAGAGATTTCTGCAACCGGATGCGATTGTTGGAGACCAGAATCAGTCCATCTTCGGCAACACAGATAAACGCGGGCTGGTCGTCTTCGTCTTCGGACTTGGTAACGAAGATATCATGCCCCTGATACCTGCGTGAAGTGAGCCGATCGCTCTTTTTCATGGCCCGCACCACACCGTCTTTAGCGAACTCCCCCCGCACGATGACCAGAACCTCGAGATCTTTCGGATCAACGTCCCTAGGATTGGCGGGGTCAATTTGCTTAGGCAGCTTGGTGAAGATCAGGCTGACGGTATGAAGATCTTGCAAAATATCGATACCAGTTGCTTCCTCGAATTTCTGCAGGTCTTCGCTGTCGCGCAGCGCCTTACGAAGTTCCTTACTAACGTACTTCTTGAAAAGCTGGGACTTCTGCACTTGCTGGAGGTTGAGGTGCAGGACGATGAGGCTCTCGGGGGGCAAGAGCTTGTCGGCAGACTCGGCTTGAGCGGAAGTCAGCGGCGCCAGCCAAAAAGCCGATGCGACCACCAATGTGGCCAGGCTACCCACCAGACTCATGCGAGAAATGGCAGACATGCGCTTCCTCCTTCTTTGTGAGCGGATTTACATTTCTCACTTAGTAC